>DATMLG010000308.1:0-11048 GCA_035570675.1 Verrucomicrobiia bacterium
CGCCGGCGACCGCCAGCATCATCACCGCGTAAAAGAAGAATTCCGCCGCGCCCTTGGCATGGACGAACCGCGAGTTCAAACCCGTGATGACCGCGATTAAAAAATGGCCGCCGGCAATGGTCATCAGCCAGAAGCTCATGATGACGCTCTTGAGTTGTTTCGGTGCCTGCTCGAAGGCAAATTCCAACGCCGTGGCCGAGAGCAGGACTTCTCCTGCTTCCAGCACAACATAGGGTACCAACTGCCACACAATGCTCAATGATACACCCCGGTCCATCCGGGCTTGCAAGGCTCCGCAGAGGAAAAATGACGCGGCGCCCAACACCATACCCAACGACATCCGGCGCAATGCCGTCGGACGCAGTCCGAGCCGTTCGGCCAGCGGATAAACGGCAAACGTCAGAATCGGCACCCAGATCATCACCAGCACCGCGCTGGCGCCCTGCATCGTTTCGCCATTGAGGAAATAAAACGGCTTCATGTTTTCCCCCTGCAACACCCAGGTTGAATTGACCTGGTTAAACAACGCCCAAAACATGGGCACAGTCGCAAACACGGCCAGGATGCCCATCACGGCCCTGGCTCCCCCGACCTCTTCACGCGAATAACGTTTCAAGGAAACGTCCAGAAACCTTTTGCCGCCCCTTCTTTCGCCCTGATGCGTCAGCGCGTACCAGACGACCGGGAAAAAGCGCATCCGGTTTTCTTGCCGCGCCGGCGGCTCGCGAATGTAATGGTTGGTACCCAGCCAAAAAATCAGCGTCGCCAGGGCCATGGCAATTCCCGGCACGCCGAAAGCCCAGGCATAACCGGCCTTCAGGTGAATCCAGGGAATGATGAAAAAAGCGCCGGCGGCGCCGAAGTTGATCGCCCAATAAAACCAGCCATAAACCTTCATGAGCAGGTGCTGTTGGTTTGGCGCAAATTGATCGCCCACAAAGGCCGAGACGCACGGCTTGATTCCACCCGCGCCGATGGCAATCAGCGCCAGGCCGGTGAAAAGTCCCGCGCGGCTGGTTCCAAAAAGCGCCAGCGTGCCATGGCCGAGGCAATAGAAGAGCGAGATGCTCAAGATTGTCCAGTAACGCCCCAGCCAGCGGTCCGCCAGCCAGCCGCCCAGCAACGGCAGAAAATAAACCGCCGCCCCGAACAGGTGCAGTGTTTCCGTCGCGCCCTCGCTGCCCATCGACATCCTTTCCGCCAGATACAGCTCCAGAATGCCCATCATCCCGTAATAGCTGAACCGCTCGCACGCCTCATTGCCGACGATGTATTTGATTTGCGATGGAAAGCGGTCGGATTTGCCGGCGGCCACCGCGGGTTCGACGGCGGGTTTGGTCTGGTCGTTCATAATTTATGATCCGGCCCGGAATTCATTTCTGATCCTTAATCGATAGCCGTTTCACGCGTGGGGGTCATTTGGACAATCCCAACTGCGCGCGGACCAGTTCCGGCAAATATTTTACCGGAATCGATCCCGGGGCAATCACCGCCTGATGATACGCGGCCAGGCTGAACTTGTCGCCCATTTCACGCTCGATCTGCTGGTGCAGCCGGTAATGGGCCATGCGCCCGACAAAATAAGAGCTGAGCTGCACCGAACTTTGCTTGGCACGTATCAATTTCAATCTTGCCTCGCCCTCGGATTGAAACGCCTCCTCCGTTAAAAACTTGAGCGCTTCGTTGTCCGTCATCTGCGTGCAATGCATTTTGTAGTCGAGAATCGAATTGGCAACCGCGCGAAGATAAAACTTCAGTTGCATGAGCCGCAGCCGCAAATCGCCGTCGCCGTAGCCCTCGTTCAGCATCGTCATCTCGCCATAAACCGCCCAGCCTTCCACGTAAACGCCGGACTGATACACGCGCCGGATCAGCGAACTGGCCCGCATGGCGTGCGCCAATTGCACATAATGTCCCGGGTAGGCTTCGTGGATCGTAAGAATCTGCAGCATGTAATGGTTGTATTCCTCCAGAAAACTTTTCACGCGCTGCGCATCCCAGTCCAAAGGCGGCGGACTGACGGCATAATAGCTGTTCGCGTCCGGGTCCAGGGGCGGCGCGTTGTCGAGATACGCCAGTGAATTTCCACGCCGGAATTCGGGCATCTCGATCACCTGGCAAAGATCAGGGTCGGGCAATTGAACATAATTCTTTTTACGGATGAAATCCTTGATCTGGGCCACGGTCGCGCGTGCGTCCGCCACCAGATCTTCCGGCTTGCCGTGCTCCTGATTGACGGCGCCAATGACTTTTGTGATGGCATCACGCTGGCCCTGTGCATCGTCGGGCGGCAGCGGTGCCTGTGGAAAATACTGGCACCAAAGCTGGCGCGCGACGTCATACATATCGTGGCGAACGCTGGCAAATTCAAGTTCGGCATCAGCCAGATTTTGTTCGGCGGTAATTCCGGCCTGGGTATCCAGCTCAAACTTTTTTTGGAACTTCTCCCTGCCGAGACGCCACTCGCCACTGGCCTGCGCCATCAACGGACCTTCCAGAAACCTCTGATAATCCTTCAATAACGCCACCACCTGCGCTGCGGCGGCCTGCAACTTGTCCAACTGCGGCGTACTGCCGGCAAACTCGAAGATTTCAGTCTCGTAAAAACTGATCGCACCGCGGTTCTGCAGGATGGCCGTTTCCAAAATTGGCCTGGGCGGATGCGCCAAAGTTTTCTCCGCTTCGGCAACGATGCGCGGCAGTTGCGCCATGCGGGCGATGCAGTTGGCAATGTTGGTTTCCTTCGGCAACGTTGATTGCGTGAGCAGCAAATAAACACTGTCGCTGATATAGGCGCCGTAAACGCGCGGGTCTTCTTCGAACGGATGAAAGTTTTCGTTTTCCCAGATTTGGGCCTGCAGGTCGTGCTGGAAAATTTCAAAGTCAATCTGGCCGTCGCGTGATAATTTTTTGTAATCGACCACCTTCGTCAGTTCTCCAAGTGTTTCGCGGGCTAGGGTGATCCAGCCGGCGCGGGCTTTGGGCGAAATGTCATCCAGTTGGCCGTCGAAACGATGGTCGCCCAGGCCGGTGGCTTCGAACGGTTGCTGCCGGAAATGTTCGTCCAGATAATTCTTGAAAAACGAATTCAATTTTTCATCCTCCGTTGACTGGGCAAAGGCCGGTATTGCTGCTGTCAAAATGCCGAGTGCTCCCATGATTGCCATCCAGGTTGTCTTGCTCATAACTTCATAGTTCGCCACGCCAGCCGGCAACCCGATTTTCGCAATCCTTGCATGTCGATGAAGAATCCATGCTTAAAAATGCGCCTCCACCAAGGCGCCGCGAAATTCGACTTGTTTTGATTCCGCACCGCTGCCGACGATTTTTGCGGTGAAAACCCGCGTGCCACCCGGCCATTGTTTCATTCGCGGGTCCGGCAACAGGGTGAGACGATGAGTGGAGTCGTCCCAATGGATGCGAATCCAGATCGTCTTTGGATCCGAGCCGTCGCGATAGCCAAGGCTTTCGCCGCCGTCATCGTAAAGATTGAAGGTGCCGTCCGCGCCCGGATATATTTGAAGCGTTGTCGGTTCGGTCACTGGCTGCGCGGTATACTGACGGACCGGATCAAGAGGAATGATGGCGCCCGCGCGCACGTAAATGGGCATGGTTTCCAAATTCACCTGCCGTTCGATCCGGCATTTGCCTTCAAATTTTTCACCGGTCCACCAGTCGTACCAGGCTCCTGGCGGCAGATAAACGTGGCGCGAGACTGCGGCTTTCTCAACCACCGGCGCAATGAGCAGGTCCCTGCCCCAGAGATACTCGTCCCCTGAAGCAACCGCCTCGGAATCCTGCGGATATTGCAGCCACAGCGCCCGGATCAGCGGCATTCCCGTGTCGCAGGCTTCCCGGACGAGGGTGTAATTATACGGCAACAGCCGGTAACGCAGGTTCAGATACTTCTGGCAAATCGGTTCCACGGCGGCGTTGTGCAACTCGGAAGGATCAGGCACTGGTCTCGACTCAACTGGGCCGGTTTCCCCGGTGTTCCACCCCCAAGGCAGATGCAACTTCCAGGTGCGGCCATGCGAACGGAACAATGGACAGAACGTGGCAAATTCAAACCAACGCGCGTAAAGCTCGCCGGTGTATTCACGGTCCCGGTCGGGATAAAAGCCTCCGATGTCCGTACCCCAGAACGGGGACACGCTCAGGGAAGCGTTCTGCCCCACCTTGACTTGTTCCGACAAGGTCTTCCAAGTCGAAGTGACATCGCCTGACCAAAACCAGCCACCGAAACGCGAAATGCCGGCGTAGCCGTTGCGTTGCAAATCCCAGGGACGAACATTTGGCCGGTCGGCCAGCGGCCCCTCGTAATACATTCGATGCCGCTCCAGCCGGCTCGGTACGTCGAGCCAGTCCCCTTCATCCGGCCACCAGCCATCCACGCCGTCGGCAAACAGATCGTGATGCCGCCGCCAATATGCTCCGATGTCCCTCTTGTCCAATTCCTCTCCGGGTGCGGGGGGAATCTGACCGTGGAGCGATGGGTAATCCCGCTGCAGCGGCACGACATGCAGCACCACATGCAAATTCTCGTCGTGCAACTCCTTGATGACCGTGGCCGCGTCGTTCGCAAAGACATTCGTGTTGAGTTGGAATGAGTCGTGTCCGAAGTTCCAGCCCGCCGGGCAAAAACCCGTTCCCAAATAAATGAATGTGTCGCATGGCAATTGCTTTTCCCGAAAGGCGCGCGCCTCGGCCAGGATGTCAGCTTCCGACGAAAGGGTCCGGTGCGACTGCATGTAACCGAGCGCCCATTTCGGCGGCATGACCGGTACGCCGGTCAAGCGCACGTATTCGCTCATCGCATCCGCCGGATCCCGCGCGTCCACCACAAACACTTCGGCCTGGCCCGCATTCGTGCCTCCCCGCGGACGGAACACACCCTTTTCACCTCGCAAATCAAACTCGCCCCGTGGTTCGGACAAAAACAACGCCCACCCCTCCGTACCAATGAGGTAAGGAACCAGAATCCTCGCGCCATCGGTCGCCAGCGTCGGCGAGCTTTCTCCGTTTTGCACGGGATAAAAATGTCCCCGGCGGTCGAACTGCGGGCCGCCCTCGCCCAAACCCAGCAGTGACGCGGCCATCTGGAAACTGATCAGGTTCGTGCCGCCGTCGGCGTCAAACGTTAGCTTCTGCACGAGCGTTCCATCCGCCCGACTCACCGTAATGATGAGAGGTTGCGGCTGGATGGTCACCCGAAGCTGGCCAACGCGCACATTGCTTTCACCAGCAAGCTCACGAACCCGTAATTTTTCCATCGTCGAAAATGGTACGAACCCTGGGGCGGGAGGTTGGGGCATTCTTCTGCCCCCCGCATCCAATGGCGATAAAGTGAGACGCACGGTGCGTTCGCTTACCTGGTTGACCGTCAATTCAACCGGAATATCGCCGAACTGAATGCGTGAGGCAGCCTTCGACATCGGGCAGGCCACGCACAGCAAACAGAACAACGTCAGGCCTTGCGTCAAGCTGGCGACGTCAGAAATTACCTTTGGTTTCATCATTTGCTTATGCCAGGTTCAGCAACCGTTGCCAGCCGGATATAATCGAGGTGCGGGAAATTGCTCTTTAGATATTTATTGCCCATTTGGAAAAGCGGCCCCTGCTTGCCGGCACGAATGCCACCCCCGGCCGCCTCGCCATATTCCGTGTCGAGCGCATCGGCCACGTTCATTCCTTCGACAATTTTTCCGAACGGCACAAAAAACAGGGAATCATGCGTTGCAGAATTGTCACGCAAGTTTATGAAAACCTGTGTCGTCCGGCCATCCGGAACAGCAAACGCGTAAGCAATCGTGCCGCGCAAGTTCGATTCGCGCCGCGGGTCGTCGGGAATGGTCCGTAAACGCCAAATGTTGGAGATTTGCGGGTCACCATTGATGCCAAACTGCGCCCAGCGCCCCTTGATGACCCGGAAAAAACGCGCATCGTCATAATAACCGGCGCAAACCAGGCTATAAAAGCGGTCCGCACCTTGCGGCGACCAGTCGCGGTGAACTTCGATGACGATGGCGCCCTTGCTCGTTGCCAGGCGAACATCGAACAGATCCGGCGCGCGTCGGTTCATTTCCGGCGCGTTGGGATTGAGCAGAAGAGCGGAAGAAACAGCTTTCGATTCAGGGACAGCTTTGCATGACAGCAAGAACATCGCGCTGGCCACAAGACCGAATGATTTTAAGACTGGGTTCATCGCACGATCAGTTCTTTGCCGTTTCACGCAACAGGCTGACGAGATATTTTTTCCACAACACGGCCTGGGTGTGGCTGCCATGGCCCACGGTCTGGCTGCTGAACGGGATTATGATGGCCTTGCCGTGTTTCACCCGCTTGATCTCGCGTTCGAGAACGTGCACTTCCGGCGGATTGATTAAATCATCCGCGGAATTGACCGCCAGCAGCGGCGCTTTGATTTTCTCCAGTCCCGGTGCGGGGTCATAATCGTATGACGACGCCAGCGCATAAAGGACATCATTGGCGTCAAGTTTCGGCATGGTGTTGGTCACGTAGCGGTCCAGCACGTCATCGGCTTGCTTGAGCGAGGGCATTTCATTCACGCGCATGACCGGATTTTCGCCCATGAAGAAGAGCATTTCCGTCGCGGTGCGCAGCCCAGAGGGTTGGGAGTGATAATCGCCATTCTGCCAGTCCGGCGAGTCATGGATGGCATCGATGATGACGCGCCGCCAGACGCGGTTTCGGCCTGAAATTTGCGTGGGCACACTGGCCAGCGGCATGAGCGCATCCATGAAATCGGGATAAATCTCGCCCCACAACCAGGTGTGCATTCCCCCCATCGAAGTGCCGATGACCAGCCGCAGATGATTCACGTTCAAACCCTCGGACAGCAGCCGGTACTGCGCCTCGATCATGTCCCGGTAGCCGTAATTTGGAAATCTGGCATGCAATCCGTCGCTCGGTTTGCTGGATTTTCCGTGGCCAAGGTTATCCGGGATGATGAGGTAGTAACGCGTCACGTCAAGCGGTTGCCCCTTGCCGTATAGTTCGTTGGCAAATTGCGGCAGCAGAAACTGGGCGCTGCTGCCCGTGGTGCCGTGCAAAACCAGGACAGCATTGCGGACAATGCCGTTGTGGTCGCGTTCAGCTTTGCCAAACGTTAGATAGTGCATCCGCACCTCCGGCAAGGTCTGCCCGGAATGAAATTGAAAATCATGGATGACAAAATCATTTGTGGCCGGCGGCGGAAAATTGGCGGCGGCGGAACAAAGCGCAGAAAATGCGACTGTAAAAACGGCGGTTGATTTCCGCCAACGGATGATGAAATTGCAGCCTCCGGCGCGCTTCATTGGTTGTAGCGCCAGTCCACATGACCGTCGTAGGCCATTGTTTCGTTGACCAACGCGAAAAGATCCGGGTCATAAGCCTTCAATGCCCCGCGCGAATTGACAGGATGCGGGCTCCCGGCAAAATCCCCGTTTTTGACGGTATCCTTGAATGGCGTTCCCTCCTGGCCGGTGGCGTTGAAGTAAGCCAGCACCCCTTCGGCCCAGTAGGCCGATGGGTCGGCCACGGCCGGCGTATCTTTCCACATCCCTTTGGTCATCGCCGATTCATAAATGTTTTTCAGATTTTCGTTGAACTGGACATCCAGACGTTTGAGGCGCAATTCGTACTGCTGCACGTCCCTCCCCCGATTGTCCCAATTCGTGTCCACGGGCCGCGTGCCGCAAACATCGCAGATTGCCCTGGCGAATTCACGGATTATCAAGCACGGGCCGACATTGTCATCATTGGGGTTGGCCAAAATGTTCTCTTCGGGAACGACCAGAAGTTTCGTTGCGGGCGTATAATCCATGAAACGGATGGTCAGATCTACATTCGTGTCCGAAATGCCCTTCAATTCCGGCAAATCCGCCAGCTTTTCATCCCGACCCAGCACCACCAATTTTACGCCGTCGTTGATGAGCGCCTTGAGAATGTCATGACGGTAGGCGAACATCTTGCCGATGGTGGCGTTGGCCTTGAGCATGGCTCCGTCGCCCGTCTCGCGTCCAACTACCGGGAACTCACCGGCCCAAGTGAACTTGATATAGTAAGGGTCAATCTTGAACCCCGGAGGCGGGGGAATGACGCTTGGCAGTTTCTCCAGCCAGTGATAACGCCAGTCCTGCGCCGGGCTCAAATTGAAGGTGATTTTGATCAGATCATATCCCTCCGGATCGTATATTTTGAGCTGCTCGCGCCGGGCAATGGGACCGTGGTTCCAGTTGTTGGCACGGTTGCAATCAAAGTACATCTGGCAGGTCTCCGCCCAATACTCGGCTTCGTTGGAGCCGGCATATGTGTTTTTCCAGAGTCCTTTGCTGATGGCGTCCTGATAAGTCTTCCGCAGCCGCTGGCGCCAGGCTGGATCGATCTGCCGGAGCGCGTCGTCAATGGTGTGACAGAATTCATGCACGGCGATGCTCTCGGTGTCATAGCGGTCCGTCGGCAGGCTCAATAAGTTTTCCTCCCCAAAACTGGTGACGGAGAGGCCTCCGGTGCCTCGCACGCGCTCATTCAAATAGGCCGGGTCCCGGGAGTGACTGTATTCCGGCATGTCCGTGTAAGCCTGATTCTTGCCGATGATGATCAAATGTGTGCCGGCTACCACCATTTCGTGTAGAATGTCGGGCCGCCCTGCCAACATATGGGTGACAATGTCATAATCGCGCTGCAATGCCTCGTCTGCAACTTCTGCGGAAGCCACCAAGGCCACGCCTTTGATATCGATGTATTTCGAATAAAACTTGCGCGCCGCGTCCCGGTCGCGTTCACGAATTTTGGCAAAAAAGGATTCAGGCGGCGCGGTCACTTGTGGAGGCGCTTCGCTCGCGGTGGATGGATGGGTTTGAGCTTGAATGACTCTTGTCAACATCAAGCAAGCAAGTGCGATGACCCCCACGCCTGTTTTGCGGGATTTCATAGTATTACTTTCTGCAATCCGATTGTGACGTTTCGGAAGGCAACCGATATCATTTGACTCCGGTCAAATCAACCCGGGTGGGCCGGGTCGAAAGAGGAATTACCCAGGCACCACGCTCTTGCGCCAATGCAGTACCGTGGCCGCCGACATCCGGGTGGAATTCGGATATGCCCACCACCCTGGCCGGTTGTTCGATGCGAAGGCGTGCCTGGGGCGTATATGGGCCGGCCGGGGAGAGTTCCACACGTACGGCGTGAGTCTTGTTGTTGATGGAAACGCTTTCAAAAGTTCCGGAATCCAGAGTCAACCATAGACCCAGCGGCGCGGCATAGAATCTCATACGGAAGGCGTCCAGCGGCGTGGTCTTCACCCAGTCGCCGCTCGTTTTCACGTTGCCGCCGAAGGCCTGCCAGCCGAAATCGGGGTGGTTTATGAGGTACGTGCCAGTGTTGATGGCGAGGCCGAAAAAATTTGGACCGCAGTCGCCGGTCCAGGTGTCCCACCGAAGGATGGCGGGATTTGAATGAAAGGCGGGAGCCGGATAGCCATCCTTGTCGATGGCCGCGAGTGCGCCCATTTCACCGCCGTACCCGACCTCCAAAAGATAGATATCCTCCGGGTGGCTGCGGAATGCGGACAGCAGTGGAACCGCGTTGATGCCGGAACCGTAATGGTGGATCTGGCGCTCTTGCCGGCCGCCCGGCGCATCACCATAATAAAAATCCCAGTATCGGCGGGCATTGCCGTTGTAGGCCCAGCTTGGCACGGTGGGCATGTAGCCCAGGATGGAATCAAGGCATACCTGCGCCTTTTCATGGTAACCAAAATACTCAGTCCAGGCATACACCTCCGGTTGGCCGGTTGAATCCCAGGCCATTTCGCTGCCGAATGGGAATGGCTCCTGGTTCCAGCCGTCCGCGCGCTCTTTCATTGACGCTTCCAAAGCATCCGCCTTCTCGGTCCACCCTTCCCGCTTCAAATCCTGCAGCAACATGACAAAAACATCGCCTTCCATCAGGCCCACATCAATGTAACCAACTTGATTATGGGTCAGCGAATTGACGGTTTGGTAGGCCTGTTCCAAATACCAATCCCACGGGTGGTTGGTGACCAATCCCGGGTGATTGCGCGCCAGCCGGTACATTGACCAATATGCCGCCACGACGTGCGGATAGTTGTAGGCTCGGGGGCTGCTCTCTCCGCCGGTGAGGGCGCGCTGTTTGTTCCAGGCTGTCCAGCCTTCATACCGGAGATCCTTGGAGTAAAAATTGGTGATTTCGTCCGGCTCGTAATAAAACATGCTGTTGACCACGGTATATTTCCTGGGTCCCTCCTTGTATTGAATGCCGCCCCAAAGCACCCCATCAATGAATTGCTCTTCCCTGGCCACCTCTTCCTTGACCGGTTCGCCGAATTCCTTCATGCAGGCGGACACCCATCCGCCCGACCCGCCCTCGTCCTGCAAACCAGCCTTCCAACTCAGGCTGTCCTGCAACACAACTTCGTTGTGGCCGCGATCATAGGTCATCACCGAGGGGGCGCGGTGGAAGGGATCATTGGTGTCGGTGTACCAATCCTTGGTGAAGAGGAAATGGCCCATGTCAGCCAGGGCCGTGGCTTCGGGTTTGGTGACATCATAGCTGATGGTTTGTACCAGCCCGTCGTCGTATTCAATCCGCGCGTTGCATCGTCCCCATTCCTTGGCGTTGAGTGTAAAAGCGGCCCAGTCGAAGGAGCTGCCGGACGGGCGGTTCTTGCCGTTCGACGTGAATTCGATGGCTCCAGCCGGCTCGGAAACGATTGATTTGATACGAGCTCCATGGCTGAGAAACAGCTTGCCTTCGATCCCCATCGGCAGAATGTAGCCAGGAATGCCAATGGCGACGGGCCGCTGGTTCGCAAGCAGTGTTTTGGTGATGTCACGGATTTCTGGCGCGATGAGAAATTTGAGGCCGAATGTCCTGGAAGCGCCGGGAGCGATGGTTTCAGAAGTGGGGATGTTCCACGGTTCGCCTGCCTTGCCATCAGCGTTGGCATAGTTTGCGCCCTCCCCATGACTTTTCAGCCAGCGGTCTCCTTCGGTTTTCCACTCATTGGAGGCGTATGCCGC
>DATMLG010000309.1:0-3522 GCA_035570675.1 Verrucomicrobiia bacterium
CCAGTTCCAGCAGGCTGAGCAGTTGCCGGGAGTAACGCAGATGAAATTGATTCCACGACTCGCCGGCGGGCGCCGGGATATCAGGAAGGTCGGATAGCAGCTTGAGAAAGGGCACGATCTCCCGGATCAATTGCCCGCCGAAGACTCCGAGGTTCCACGGGCGCAATTCCGGTGTCGGAATCAACGGAGCCTTGGTCGTGCGGCTGACAGCGATCGAGGTTTGCATCGCCCGCCGCAGATCCGAGGAATAAATCACCTCAATCTTTTGACCCGCCACCCGTTCGGCGGTCTCCTCCGCTTCCTGCAGGCCTTCGTCATCCAAGGGAACGTCCAACCATCCCCGTAATCTTTCATCGTGCCCGCGCCGGTTCAAGGTGGTGTGACCGTGTCGAATCAAAATCAGCTTGCCCATATCATTGCCTTCCCGGCGTTGAGCGGAGTCGAGTCATCAGCGTCTCGGAACAACCGCGTCCTTCACATTGATTTCAGGAAAACCTCCAAGTGGATTGGTCGGAACTCGCTGAGTACTTCAGGTTGATAGTTGGCTTCCAGTTGTCTGGCGGGCGGTTTTAATCACATTACCACGCTCTCTTTCATAATCCGGACATGGCGCTAAATGATTAGGACATCAAAATCAACTATATCTAGAGATATAGTGTACTATTCCATGTAGTTGTCAATCAAATTTCTCTAAAAATAACGAAATGATTTACTTTGGGTTAAAGCGGCAAATCTGGGATGTGGCAAGAATCCGTCACCGAATTGCCACAGGCGACAAGGTATTACCGTTTCGGGAACAGCGGTGAACGCCAGAGCCCCCATTTGCAGAGCCGGAACGTGAGCGCGGTGGAAAGACAGCCGATGCCGTACTTAAGGCTCCGGCTGAAGTTGATGGAAGAAGCTTCCTTGAAATATTTGGTGGGACAACTGACCTCGCCGATGGTGTAGCCGTACCAGAAAATCTGGGCGAGCATCTGGTTGTCGAACACAAAATCATCCGAGTTGGCGTCAGTGGAAACAGTTTTCAGGAGTTCGCGGGAAAAGGCGCGGTAACCGGTGTGGTATTCGGACAGTTTCGCCCCGAGCAGGATGTTTTCGACGAGCGTGAGAAAACGGTTCGCCACATATTTCCACGGGGGCATGCCGCCCTTCAACGCGTAATTGCCGAGAATCCGGCTGCCGAGGACGCAGGGATGCAGGCCGTTGCCGATGATGGACACCATCGCGGGGAGGAGCTTGGGTGTGTACTGGTAATCCGGATGGATCATGACGATGATGTCCGCTCCTTCCTCAAGCGCGAGCCGGTAGCAGGTCTTTTGATTGCCGCCGTAACCGCGGTTGGCCGGATGCACCTGGACTTTCACGCCCGGCAGCGCCTTCGCCACCGCCACCGTGTCGTCGCGGCTCTTGTCGTCCACAAGGATGATTCCGTCCACGAACGGCTGGTCCATGATCTCCTGATAGGTCTGGCGGACGGTTTGCGCCGCATTATAGGCGGGCATGACGACGACAACTTTTTTGTTTTGAAACATGATTTAGCTGGTGGTGGCAAATTCTCGTTCTGGTTTTTTGCGCGGCATCAGCCACACGCCGGCGCTGGCCAGGAGCGTCAACAGCGAAATCACACAGCCGGTGCGAAACTTTCCGTCCTGATAGACGATCTCAACTTGATGGCGGCCGGCGGGCACTTCCAGCGCCTGAAACGCGTAGTTGGCGCGCCACAGCCGCGTCGGCTGCCCGTCCACATAAGCATGCCACGCAGGATAATAGGCCTGCGCCACCACCACCATCCCCGGCCCCGCGGCGTCCACCTGCACGTCGATGCGTTGCGCCGTAAAGATGGTGGACAGAATCTGGACCGCGCCATGATTGGTGGCATTGACGATGGGGACTGCGTCCAGCGGCAGGCAAACCATTTTGCGACCGTCAAACGCCGGATCGAACAGTTGCCGGAGGACGCGGTCATCAGCGCCAAAATAAACGTCCTGTCCGGCGGTAACGAGCGGCGCATAGGTGTCGCGGGCGACCCATTCGAGGGAATTGGTCGGGGGATTGACGCGGGCGACGCCGAGGAAGTCCTTGAGGCGGGGCACGTCGTTCGAGGATTCATAGAGATCGGTGATGACGGTGTTCAGGTCATGCAGGTAAAGCGAGTAAAAGCCGTCAATCTTCGGAATGTGATCCAGCAAATTGACATCGTCATACAAGGTGACACGGCGGCCGAACGTGTCATCCACCGGATTTTCCAGCCCGCCCCAATACATCTTGTTGAGCGAAGCCAGCGTTTGCATCACACGGGCATTGCCCGGCCGGATTTCCGCGTCCCAGTTTGTATCGTTGCTCGCGAAATACTTTCGCATCTGATCCGGCACATAAACCCGAGGTGGCACCGTGGGGCTGAGGCCGGGCACGTGCGTGAACACATCCATCCAGAGCATTACCAGCAAAACCGCCTGGAAGATGATTTGAGCGCCCGGTTCTTTTTTGCGGGAAAGCAACGCGAGGCAACCGAGAATCGCGGGCAGAAACACCGCGCTGCGCAGACCGTTGGACGTGGTCATTTTCAGGTCATCCCCCGGCAGCCGAAACATCCGGGCAAGGACCAGGATGACGACGATCAAGCCGATCAGCACCAACATCAAACGGGTCAAGCGGTTCCATTCCAGCCGTATGTTCTCCGCGGGCACTGTGCGCAACCAGACGACACCGTGCGCGGCCAGCAAGGGAAGGGCAAAAGTCGCCAGAACCACAAACTTGATCGGGAACCGCATGAAACCAATCTGCGGCGCAATCTTTTTCAGAAACGGATACAAGGGAGCGTGGTCGCCCAGCGCCATCAAGAGGCTGAAAGGAATCAGCCCTGCGAGCAGCCAGACCCGGCGTTGCCGGACCCGCCACACTGCCAGCAGCGCCAGCGCCACCACGCCCACGCCCACGTAATAAGAGCTCGTCCAATACTGCCCGATCTGCATGTACACGCCCCGGTGGGCGGCGATGCAATGGAACAGGGGTACCAGATAGTTCGCGAGCCCAGTGGCGGGCATGGCCCATTCCGAATCTCCGTAGCTGGTGTCCCGGTGCGAATGCTTCAGCAGTTCGAGAAACGGCAGCAATTGCGCCGCTGCCAGCCCCGCCACCATCGCACATACCACGCCGCCGCGAATGACCATCTTTAATCGGGACACTTCGCCGGTGAAAAACTGTATCATCCATAGAGCGCCGATAAATACCCACGTCAACAAGATCACTTCCGGCGCGCCCGCCAGCATTTGCATCGCGCCCATCAGCGCCGCCACCGCAATGGCCCGTCCGCCCTGTTGCCATCCCCGTTCCACGGCCAGCACCACCCAGGGCATGCAGCCCAGCGCCGCGATGTCATTGGGCCACATCAACGCATGCCAGGTAAGGCCGTTGAACGCGAAGACAATTCCCGCCACCGCCGCGGCCAGACGGTTGCCCGTCCAGCGGTGCGCCAGGAAATACATGCCCATGCCCGCAATGAAAAGGTGGCTAAGGCAAAAG
>DATMLG010000310.1:0-10456 GCA_035570675.1 Verrucomicrobiia bacterium
TTCGGCTACCTTCAGCACCTCTGCTTCGGGAACTCCGCCGTTCACCTATGCCTGGAGTGGAAACGGGATGGTCATCGGTGGCCCGGACGCGAACACAATCACCATCAATCCGGTAAACGCAAACAACGCCGGACTCTACCAGGTGACTGTGACAGGCGCGAACGGAAGTGTAACGAACACTGCGCTCCTGACCTTGCTGAACCCCACGAACCTGTCAGCACAGTTCAGCGATGGCGGATTGACGTTGAGCTGGCCCGTGGCTTATACCGGCTGGCGGCTACAAACCCAGATCTGCGATTCCGGAACCGGTCCGGGCACCAATTGGTCGGACGTGGCCGGTTCGGATGGGATGAATGTGTGGACGATTCAAGTTAATCCGGCCGCCCCGGGGGCATTTTTTCGTTTGATTCACCAATAACCAAGAAAATAATTGCTCATGCTGACCGCAACTCATGTTGAAATCCCCGGCACCAAGGCCAGCTACAGGCTCGGTTATGTCTGGCTTATCTCAGTCGTCGCCGCGATGGGTGGGCTGCTTTTTGGATGGGACTGGGTGGTCATCGGCGGTGCAAAGCCGTTTTTTCAGAGATATTTTCAATTGACCACCGAAGCACAGATTGGCTGGGCCAATAGTTGCGCGCTCATCGGCTGCCTGCTGGGGGCGCTGCTAGCGGGCGCGTTGAGCGACCGCTTTGGCCGCAAACGGCTGTTGATCGTCGCAGCACTGCTGTTTGCGACCACTTCCCTGGGCAATGCCATGGCGGGCAGCTTCACGATCTTCATAGCCTGGCGCATCATCGGCGGGGTGGCCATCGGCCTGGCGTCGAACCTCTCGCCCATGTATATCGCTGAAATCGCGCCGGCGCAGATTCGAGGCAAACTGGTTGCGATCAACCAACTCACGGTTGTCATCGGCATTCTGCTGGCGCAGTACATCAACTGGTTTCTCGTGCGCAACCTGCCGCCGGGCGCGACCGATGACTTCATCCGCACCTCGTGGTTTGGACAACAAGGCTGGCGATGGATGTTCGGCCTGACGGCCGCTCCGTCGTTCTTGTTTTTTCTCGGGATGCTCATCGTGCCCGAAAGCCCCCGATGGCTGGCGAAAAAGGGAAAGTCGGAAGAGGCGCGCGCCATTCTGACGAGGGTCGGCGGTGAAAATTATGCAAATGCCGCCGTTGCCGACATCCAATCCACGCTGGCCAGCGAGGAATCGCAACACGTGCGGTTCTCCGAGTTGCTGGAACCGAAGATGCGGAAGGTGATCGTCCTGGGAGTCGTGATCGCGGTATTCCAACAATGGTGTGGCATTAATGTCATTTTCAACTATGCCGAGGAAATTTTCCGCGCGGCGGGCTATGACATCTCGACCGTGCTCAAAAATATCGCGTGGACCGGCTCGGTGAACCTGGTATTCACGTTGGTCGCGTTGGGAATAGTGGACCGGGGCGGACGGCGGCCGTTGATGCTGTTCGGATCGGCGGGGCTGGCCGTCATCTATGGTATAATGGGATTTTGCTACAGCGGCGGGGTCAAGGGCCCGCCCATGCTGTTGCTGGTGCTGGCCGCAATTGGCTGTTATGCGATGTCGCTGGCGCCGGTGGCCTGGGTGGTGATTTCAGAAATTTTTCCCAACCGGATCCGGGGCGCGGCGATGGCCGTGGCCGTGTCCTCTCTGTGGATCGCCTGTTTCCTCCTCACCTACACGTTTCCGATCCTGAACGCGAAGCTCGGACCGGCGGGAACGTTCTGGCTTTACGCGGGGATTTGCGTGGCGGGATTTGTGTTTATTAAACTCAAACTGCCAGAAACGAAGGGCAAAACCCTCGAGGAAATCGAAAGGGAGCTGGTGGATTAGCCAGGAGCGGCCCGGCGCAGGAGTATTTACATGCGGCGAAATCAGACAAGCGAAATGAAGAATGGACCCGGTGATGTGCTGTTGGTGAAGAGCAATTTGCCCGGCGCCGCTTTTCGCCATCGCCCGGTGAGGATGAAAGAATCCTCCGGAGAAGTTTCAGTCTGGACCGAAGAATTGGTCATGCCTACGTACATGCCCGCGCCGCCGGACAAGAATCCGATGTTTTTGGAGAAGCGCGTGTATCAGGGGAGCAGTGGAAAAGTTTATCCACTGCCGTTCACCGATCGTATCGCGGAAAAGCCGGTGGACCGCAAGTGGAAGGCGGTCTGGATCGAGAACCAATTCATCCGGGCGATGGTGCTGCCTGAAATTGGCGGACGAATCCACGTGCTGCAGGACAAGACCAACGGGTACGATATTATCTACCGGCAATCCGTCATCAAGCCGGCACTCGTGGGGCTGGCAGGGCCGTGGATCAGCGGTGGCATTGAGTTCAACTGGCCGCAGCATCACCGTCCGGCGACATTTCTGCCGGTGGATTTTGACATCGAGGAACACGGCGACGGCTCCAAGACAATCTGGTGCAGCGACCATGACCCGATGGCGCGCATGAAAGGGATGCACGGCGTTTGCCTGCACCCGGGCCGCTCGTATCTCGAACTGAAGGTGCGGGCCTACAATCGTACTCCGTTCGTGCAGACATTTCTCTGGTGGGCGAACGTCGCCACGCGGGTCCATGAGTCGTATCAGAGTTTTTTTCCACCCGATGTTTGTTACGTGGCCGACCACGCGCGACGCTCAATGAGCGAGTATCCGCTCTGCGAGGGCCGGTATTACGGGGTGAACTACGGGGAGCGCGGGCGCATCGGCGTTCCCCCGGCGGAATGTCCCGCCAATTTCATTCCGCCGAATTGCGGCGGCCAATCGCCGGTCAATTACGTTCCCAACGATCTGTCCTTTTACGCGAACATCCCGGTGCCCACGTCATACATGGGTGTGGGGAGCCGTGAGGATTTTTTTGGCGGCTACGATCATGCGGCGCAGGCGGGGATTGTTCATTATGCGAACCACCATATTTCGCCCGGTAAAAAACAATGGACCTGGGGCAACCATGAGTTCGGTTACGCGTGGGACCGCAATCTGACCGACCCCGATTCACACGGCGAATTTGGCCCTTACATCGAAATCATGGCGGGAGTTTACACCGACAACCAGCCGGATTTCAGCTTCTTGCAGCCCGGCGAGACGAAATCATGGAGCCAGTATTGGTATCCCATTCGCAAGATCGGCCCGGCCCGGCAGGCAAATCTTGATGCCGCCGTAAGCCTGCATTCCGCGAACGGCGCAGTGCAGGTTGGTGTTGCCGTCACAGCCCACCAACCCCAGGCGGAGGTCATAGTCACCGCCGGCGGCAAACGTCTCGCCCAATTCAGACGCGACCTTTCACCAGCGAACCCGCTGGTTGAAAAAACCGAATTGCCGGCGGGATTGAAGGTAAATGATTTGCTCGTCTGCGTCAGCGACCAGACCGGACACGAATTGATAAGCCATCACCCCGGGCCGCGCCTAAAGGGGCGGGTTCCTCCCCCTGCCACCGAACCGCCGGCTCCTTCGGAGTTAAGGAGTACTGACGAACTTTACCTCACCGGACTGCACCTGGAGCAATACCGCCACGCGACCCGGTCGCCAACGCCGTACTGGCAGGAGGCTTTGCGCCGCGACCCGCTGGATGCGCGCTGCAACAATGCGTTGGGTTCATGGCACCTGCGCCGCGGTGAATTTGCCAAAGCCGAAAGCCATTTCCGTAACGCGATCGAACGACTCACGCGGCGCAACGCAAACCCCTATGACGGCGAACCGTATTACAATCTTGGTCTCTGCCTGCGCTATTCCGGGCGTGATGATGACGCTTATGCGGCGTTCTACAAGGCAACTTGGAACCAGGCTTGGGCAGGCGCGGGCTATCATGCGCTGGCGGAAATTGATTGTGCGCGAAAAGACTGGGCCATGGCGCTTGAGCATCTCAACCGGTCTTTGCGCTTTGACGTGGAGAACCTTCGCGCGCGAAATCTGAAGACGATGGTTTTGCGCGAGCTCGGCGAAGCCACCCAGGCAGCGCTGCTGCTGAAGGATACATTGCAACTTGACCGGCTCGATGGGTGGGCGCGGTATCTTAATCTTGAAAAGCCTGGTTGTGACTTGCAGGCGCAACTCGACTTGGCCCACGACTACGCCCGGGCGGGTTTCATTCGCGAGGCGATCGAGTTGCTGGAGGGAGCAGCTGCGACCGTGCGCGATTTGCCCGACCAAAGCTGGGGCGCGCTACCGATGGTTTATTACACGCTCGGCTGGTTCCAGGAGAGACTTGGCGATAAACTGGCTTCGTCGAAGTATTACAAGCGGGCGGCCGCGGTCGCGCCGGATTACTGCTTTCCCGCGCGTTTGGAGGAGATTTTGATTCTGGAATCCGCCATGAGGGCCAACCCGGCTGACTCCCGGGCGCTGTATTATCTGGGCAATTTGTTCTACGACCGGCGGCGGCACATCGAGGCGATCAAGCTTTGGGAACGAAGCGCGAAGCTGAACGGGCAATTTGCCATCGTCTGGCGCAATCTCGGCATTGGTTACTTCAACATCCTCAAACGACCGGCCAGGGCGCGGAGTGCCTATGACCGGGCGTTCAAGGTGAATCCGGGTGACGCACGACTCCTTTATGAGAGAGACCAGCTTTGGAAGCGTCTCGGAGACAAGCCGAAGAAACGATTGCGCGAACTGAAAAAGCATGCTGACGTTGTTCAGCGGAGGGATGATTTAAGTGTTGAGCTTTGCGCGCTCTTCAACCAGACCGGCCAGCACGACAAGGCCCTGCAATTGATCGCTGGCCGCCGGTTTCAACCTTGGGAGGGCGGCGAGGGAGGCCCGCTCGGGCAGCACGTCCGCGCGCAACTTGCGTTGGGCCGCATTGCGCTGGCAAAGCGGGATTTTGCGGGCGCCCGGGCGTGTTTTGAGCAGGCGCTAACTTCGCCGGTTAATTTGAGCGAGGCAAAACATTTGCTGGCCAACCAGAGCGACGTTCATTTCTGGCTTGGCTGCGCGAATGCCGGGCTGGGCGACGCGAAATCCGCCCGCCATCACTGGCTGAATGCGGCAGCCTTCAAGGGCGATTTCCAGGAAATGAAGGTGCGTGCTTTTAGCGAGATGACCTACTACTCGGCCCGGGCCTTGGAAAAACTTGGGCAGAGGGCGAAGGCGGGAAAACTTTTGCGCGATCTGCTGGCCTACGCGTGGAAACTCCAGAAGGCGGAGGCAGGGATCGACTATTTTGCCACGTCATTGCCGGCGATGCTGCTCTTCGACGATGACCTGCAATTCCGACAGGAGACGACAGCGTTGTTCTTGAAGGCGCAGGCGCAATTTGGACTCGGGAAGAAAACCACCGCAGGCTCACTGCTGCGAAAAGTGCTGCAGCGTAACCCGAACCAGGCCTTGGCAGCTGATCTTTTGAGTGAGATGCAATCATGAACATCATAGAGAACAATCTAAAAGTCCGGCACGAACAAGGCTTTGCGGTTTATATATTGAGTAATCAACGGGCCGAGGTCGCGGTGGTCCCGGAACTGGGTGCGAAAATCATTTCCCTGAAAAACCTGGAAACCGGACGCGAGTGGATGTGGCATCCGCCGGGCGGGCTGAAACTTTTTCGGAACCGTCCCGACGACGATTTTTCCAAGAGTCCCCTGGTGGGAGTTGATGAATGCCTGCCCACGATTGCGCCGTGCTCCTGGCGCGGACGCGATTTGCCGGACCACGGGGAACTTTGGAACGCACCCTGGAGTGTGGACCGCGAGGCGTGGGAAGGCGGGATTTTGAAGACGAGCGTCCGTCTGGACATTTCGCCCTTTGAAATTGAGCGGACGGTCGAACTTCAGGACAATGAAATCCGCATTGGCTATCAGTTGAATAGCCGGAGTAGTGAGGAGGAACAATACCTGTGGGCAATGCATTCGCTGTTGAAATTGGACGTGGGCGACCGGATTGAGTTGCCGGCTTCGACACGAGGGTTATTGAATGGCGAGGCATGGATCGATGCGGTGGATTCGGCCGTTCCCATGGGCAGTTGCACCAAGGCATTCGCCGGGCCGCTGAGGGAGGGATGGGCCGCAATCGTCAGCGCAGAAACAGGTGATCGCCTCGAACTCGAATGGGACCCAACAGAGAATAATACGCTCGGCCTGTGGCTGACACGGGGCGGCTGGCACGGGCATCATCATTTCGCGCTGGAGCCGACCAACAGCGACGCCGATGCGTTGACCGTGGCCGCTGGAAGAGAACGCTGCGGTGTGGTAGCCGCGGCCGGCTCGGCGGCGTGGCAGGTTTGTTTTCGCATTGGACGTTAATTCGACTGCCGCGGAAGGTCAGGTCAAGCTTGTGGAACAATGCAAAATAAATCACTAATTCTACGTGCGATTGTCCTTGCCACCGGACTCGTCTGCTTCGGCACCTCGCTGTTTGCGGAGACGGTGCCCCTTTCGTCGCTCGATCTCAACCAGATGACGTGCGGCTGGAGCGTCCCCAAGATGGACGCGGGAGTTGTCGGGCAACCCATCAGCATTGGCGGGAAAAAGTTTGCCCATGGGGTTGGCACTCACGCGGCAAGCTATCTCCGGGTGGATCTGGGAGGCGGCGCGAGGAGCTTTTCCGCCCAAGTGGGTGTGGATGACAGCGCAGGCGGTCAGGGGAGCGTCGAGTTTATCGTTGAAGGAGATGGGCGCGTGCTGTGGAAGAGTGGCGTGCTCACCGGAGGACGGCCCGCCGTGCCGGTGGAGGTGAACGTGACCGGCGTGCGGACGTTGGGCTTGCGCGTAACCGACGGTGGCGATGGCGCCAGCTTCGATCACGCAGACTGGGCCGAGGCGGGAATCGTGATGAAAGAAGGTGCGCCGAAGCCAACTTCGCTGCCGCCGCACGAAATGATCAGCTTAAAAACCGCCAGTTTCCAAATTGACTTCCAGATCGGCGATGATGGGCGTCTCTATCAACACGCGATTGGCGCCGCCAACGAAAACGAACTGTTGCAGCGATGGGATGAAGTTTACCCTCAGGCGGGCGACGGATACATCTGGGAACCGGCGCTGGAGGTTGTGCACGCGGATGGCAACACGTCCACGGCATTGAAGTATCTGGGAGTCACCCGAAAGAACGTGGCGGCGGGCATTGAGCTGCTGCAGATCAAGCTTGGCGACCCGGCGTACCCATTTGAGGTTGCGCTTTGTTTTCGCATCCATCACGACCGGGATGTGGTGGAACAATGGACGGAGATACGGCATCAGGAATCCGGGCCGGTAATACTGGGGCATATGGCTTCAACCTCGCTGCTGCTGTCGCCGACAAATATTTATCTGACCCATTTCTTCGGCGATTGGGCCAAGGAAATGTTGAATCCCATCACCGAGCTGATCACACCGGGCACAAGAATGCTGGATTCCAAAACCGGCGTGCGCGCGGACCAATTCTGCAATCCTTCGTTTATCCTTTCGCTCGACGGTCCGCCGGCTGAAAACAGCGGTCGCGTGCTCGCGGGTTCATTGGAATGGTCCGGCAGTTTTCAATGCGCTTTTGACGATTACGGTCAGGGCATTCGCGCCATGTGCGGCGTGAATCCATTCGCTTCCGCGTATCATTTGAAACCAAACGAGACTTTCACCACACCAAAAATGATCTGGGTCTGGAGCGCGAACGGCCTGGGTGATATGAGCCGGAAACTGCATGGCTGGGCGCGTGATTTTGGAATGCGCGACGGACACAAGACCCGCGCCGTGCTTTTGAACAACTGGGAAGCCACCGGTTTTGATTTTGATTTCAACCGCATCGTTGGCCTTTACGATCCGGCCAAAGAATTGGGCGTGGAATTATTTTTGCTGGATGACGGCTGGTTCGGAAATAAATATCTGCGTGTGAATGACCATGCTGGCCTGGGCGACTGGCAGCCGAATCGTTCCCGGCTGCCGGACGGTCTCGCTCCGCTCGCCGCCGAAGCCGTTAAACGTGGTCTGCGTTTTGGCATTTGGATGGAGCCGGAAATGGTGAATCCAAAAAGTGAATTGTTCGAGCAGCATCCCGGCTGGGTAATTGCGCAACCGAAGCGTGAATTGGAATTGCAGCGCAACCAGTTGGTGCTCGATCTCACACGTCCTGAAGTGCAGGCGTTCGAGTGGCAATCCATCCAGAACATTCTTGGTGCAAGAGACATCACCTATGCGAAATGGGATTGCAACCGTTACCTGACCCAGCCGGGTTCTTCTTATCTTGCGCCCGACCGCCAGTCGCACCTTTGGATTGATTATGTCAATGCGCTTTACGAGCT
Source organism: Verrucomicrobiia bacterium (assembly GCA_035570675.1). Taxonomy (GTDB): domain Bacteria; phylum Verrucomicrobiota; class Verrucomicrobiia; order Limisphaerales; family Pedosphaeraceae; genus DATMLG01. Next base: position 8,223 of record DATMLG010000310.1, read on the forward strand.
GATGAGCAAGACGGCGAAGGCGTTTCCAGACACGGAATTGATGCTATGCTCCGGTGGCGGTGGACGCGTGGATTATGGCGCCTTGAAATATTTTCACGAGTTCTGGCCGAGTGACAACACGGATCCGGTGGCACGAGTGCCGATGCAATGGGATTACTCCTATTTCTTCCCGCCCATGGCCATCGCCAGCCACGTCACGCATTGGGGCAATCGTCCGATGCACTTTGCATGCAGCGTGGCCATGAGCGCGCGCTTTGGCATGGACCTGGATTTGACCAGACTGTCGGCGGAAGACAAGGCGGTTTGCGCCGGCGCGATAAAGGCCTACAAACAGATTCGTGAAGTCACGCAGCTCGGCGATTTGTATCGTCTGGAGAATCCTCATGATAATTTTCGTGGCGCGCTGAACTTTGTTTCGCCCGATCGCGCCCGTGCCGTCATGTTTATATTTCAATTGAAGGACGGGCCCCCATCGCCTGCGCATCCGCAAGGGCTCGATCCGGCAAGAAAATACACGCTTCACGAGCTGAATCCTGCGCCAGACCGGGCAGCAATTCCGCAGGAAGGCAAAACCTTCACCGGCGAGGACCTGATGCGTGATGGCGTTGTGCCGTCATGTTCAAAGGGGCTTGAAGCTTCCGTGATTGAACTCGGCTCATGATTGATGATGAAAAAGACCAGCTTTGTGTTTTTGTTTTCGGTTTTGGGCCTGGCTTTGACACTTCCTACATTTGCTGGGCAGTCCACGCACATTCAGCCGGAGACCACGATTTGGTTTGACACACCAGCGAGGAATTTCACGGAATCATCTCCGATGGGGAACGGTCGGTTGGGCGCAATGATGTTCGGCGGGGTGGACGAAGAACGCATTGTGCTCAATGAAAGCTCGGTCTGGTCGGGCTCCCGGCAGGATGCCGATCGGGAAGACGCGTATAAGGCCCTCCCGGAAATTCGCCGGTTGCTTTTGGAAGGCAAAAATCCGGAGGCTGAAGCCCTGGTGAACGCAAACTTTACCTGCAAGGGTCCGGGTTCCAGTGGCGGTCAATATGGGTGCTACCAGGTGCTGGGGAATCTGCATCTGTTCTTCTCCTCCGACAACACCAATGCGCCGGTCAGCGGTTACCGGCGGGAGTTGAACTTGAACGATGCCGTAACGGACCTGCGGTTCAGCCGTGGCGATGTCGAATTCCACCGGGAAATGTTCGTCAGCAAGCCGGACGAAGTCATGGTGCTCCATTTAAGCGCGAATCGATCTCAACAAATCTCTTTCGCTGCTCAACTCGACCGGCCGGAGCGGTTCGCAACCGCTGGTGATGGCAACAATGGATTAATGATGACCGGCCAGCTGGACAACGGCACGGACGGCAAAGGCGTTCGCTATATTGCACTCATCCGGGTCTTGAACCAGGGCGGCCAGGTGTCGGTTCATGGAAATGTTCTAAATGTGAGCCGGGCGAATGAGGTCGTTTTGTTAATTGCGGCGGGAACGGATTATCAGGGATTCGCCGACCGGCAAACCAAAGACCCGTTGGCTGCGACGCGGGAAGATTTGAACAAGGCCGCCAAAAAAGAGTTCACGGAGCTGCGTCAGCGAAACATTGCTGATTATCAAAAATATTTCCAACGCGTTTCCCTTCAGCTCGGTCCGTATGATGCCGCCGCTGCAGCCAAACCATCGCCGGAACGGATCGCAGCCTTCAAAGCAGGCGGGAATGATCTGGCGTTGCCGGCATTGTATTTTAATTTCGGACGTTACCTGTTGATTTCATCCTCCCGGCCCGGTGGTTTGCCGCCGAATCTTCAGGGTATTTGGGCAGAGGAAATTCACACGCCATGGACGGGTGACTGGCATCTGGACGTGAACGTGGAAATGAATTACTGGCCGACGGAAGTCTGCAATCTTTCCGACCTGACCCAGCCACTATTCGCCTTGATTTCATCATTGCAGGAGCCGGGTGCGAAGACCGCACACAATTATTACAACGCACGTGGCTGGGTGGCGCATGTTATCACCAGTCCCTGGGGCTTCACCTCGCCGGGTGAAGCCGCCTCATGGGGCGCTGCCACGTGTGGTTCGGCGTGGCTATGCCAGCATTTGTGGGATCATTATTTGTTCACGCAGGACCGCAATTTCCTGAAGTGGGCCTATCCCATCATGAAAGGCTCGGCATTGTTTTATTCCGACATGTTGATCGAAGAGCCGACACATCATTGGCTGGTCGTCGCCCCGGCCA
>DATMLG010000311.1:0-6368 GCA_035570675.1 Verrucomicrobiia bacterium
GGCGCAACACCCCGCCCAGGATGTCGGTGCCCGGCCCCGTCTCCTGAACCTGGGTGGTGCCCAGGTCGCTCCACAAAAGAACGGCCCGGCTCGAAGCCGCCGATGCCAATACTGCCAGGACCATCAACCCGAAAGCCAAACTACGGCAACTTGCGCGGATGTTGACGCGGGAATTCTTCCCTTCCAGTGCCGTAAACGGGAGAGCAACACAGGAACGAATTGAATTCCGGGCCATGATTATCAATAGATAAGTTTCTTCACTGAAACAAGCACCGAGTCTTGCGTGAAACTTTTTAGCCGGCGTTGCATCCGACTTGGGCGCAAACGCAGATGGCTGGAACTATGGCTGATGGTTTTTCGAGCGGCAGTTTGTAATCCCGCCCTGGCTTTTCAAGGTGCGGCGTCTTCCCCGATGCGCCGCGCAAACTCAGGCCTTTGCGCGGGCCTTATTGATGCGGCAGGGAACGGGAATAAATCCGCCACTCAAATGCGTCCAATCGAAACCGGGCCACGTCGCCGGCGGGCGCATCCGGCATCCCTGAAATCCGCATCAGTTTGAACTCCGCGCTTTTGTTGACTTCGACTCCGCCGCTGACGGGCCGGTTGGAAAAATTGATGATCACCAGAAATTCCTCGCTGTCATCGCCCCGCGTGAATGCAATCAGATTCCGGTCGTCCGAGACCGGCAGCCACCTGACGTTGTCATTGCGGAAACACGCATGTTGTCTGCGCAGCCGGATCAAATCCTTGTATATGCTACGGAATGCCGGACGGTCCTTGGGACTCCAGAAGATCGGCAGCTTGTCAAACAGGGCCGGATCCCCGGACTCGGTCGCGTCTCCCACCTCCATGCCGTTGTACAGCAGCGGAACCCCGTCCAGCGTGAACATCAGCGCCGATGCCGCCAGCGCGCCCCGCAGGCCATAGCGCACCGTGGCGCGGGCTTCGTCGTGGTCGTCGGTGATGCGCATGTGCAGCGCGCCCCGGGGAAACTGGCGGCGTGCTTCCTCCCAGTTGCGGGCCAGGTCCGAGGCCGGTGCGCCCTGGCTCAACACATTGTTCATGGTGGCCAGCAGCGGCCAGGAATAATCAATGTCAAAGGCGTTCACCAGCAGCTCCGGCTTGCTGGCTTCCGCGAGCAGCATGAAGTCCGGCTTGATTTTTATCAATTCCGCGCGCGCCTGTTCCCAAAAATCAACCGGCACCATGTAAGCCACGTCGCAGCGAAAACCGTCCACGTCGCAGGTTTCCACCCAATACTTGAGCATCTTGATCATGTAATCCCGCAGTTCGGGGCTCGCATAATTCAACCCGGCCACGTCCGTCCATTCCGGGACCGGCGGGATGATGGTTGCGTTGTTGTCCTGCTTGTAGAATTCCGGGTGTTTCATCATCACGCTGTCCCACGCGGTGTGGTTGGCCACCAGGTCCATGATGACCTTCAGGTCGCGTTTGTGCGCCTCCTTCACCAGCTTTTTGAAATCGTCCAGGGTCCCGTAATCGGGGTTTACCGCGTAATAATCGCTCACGGAGTACGGGCTGCCGTACTCGCCCTTGCGGCCCTTCGCGCCGATTGGGTGGATGGGCATGATCCAGAGAATGTTCACGCCCAGGTTCTTCAAATCATCCAGGCGGGCGGTCACGCCGTTGAGATTTCCCTCGCGTGAAAAGTCGCGGGGGAATATCTCGTAGATGACTCCGTCCCGCAGCCAGGTCGGACCGCTTTGCGCCGTCATCTGCGAAAAATCGCCTTCCGCCCGCGCGGCCAGGGCGGCCAGCAGCGTCAACAGGCAGGGCAGGCGTCTCAAAAAGTTTGATGATGGGAACGACTGTTTCATAAGCATGGACCGTGGCTGATATTCGCCTGAAGCTCCTTTGCGGGGCAGACGCCGGTGGAAATCAAAACCGGCGAAATCATTCCTGAATCCTTGTTCAAGATGTTTGTCGGAAAATGACTCGGCATTTGATTAATTTCAAAATCGCTGATCAGGGGCTCAGGATGTGCGTTTCTTCAGAAAGCCGCGCCTGATGTCGGGATGAATTCCTCATCCGCTTGCAATGATGATGAATTCCCCCTCGGGAAAAAACCAGCCTTTAATTTGCCGGCGTGTGCTGGGCCATCCAGATCAAATCTTGCTGGCTGCCTCCATCTGTGGCTCGCACGTTTTGATTGATGCTGTACCGGACCGCCGGGGTGGTTGCGGTCCCGATCCACTTGTGAAGTTCGCCGTGACCGTCGGCAAATACCATTCCCGCAGACTTGCGATGCATGCTTCCCGGCAATTCCGTGAAGGATCCGTCCCAGTTCGGATTGCTCGGACTTACGTCGCCCGGATTGACATAAAATGTGGCATCGTCGTCGCTGTCGGGGTGTTCGTCCATCATTACCCAGCATTGCGAGGGGCCCGGGCTGTGGAAATCTGACATTTTATTCACGCCATAAAACGCCGGCCAGGGCGACGGATTGGCCGTGGTCGAAGACGAGAACCACTTTGAACCACCTCCCACGCCTCCGTTCATGGCACAACTCCGGATGCGATTCTGAAACCCCGCCGCGCGTTGGGGTGCGCTGAGAAACTTGTCCGACGGACATAGGAAGATTTGAACCTCGCTCGCCACGAGGGGGCCGAGCAGGGCCGTCCCGAGCGTGGGGGAATCAACCGTTAAATAAAGGGTGTTTGTGTTTTTTGCCTGGGTGGACCAGTCCAGGCTGACGCCATAGGGACAAGTCCAATTGGCCTTGTTGCCATGCACATTCTCGTCTGAATTAATCGCCAGCACGTCGTTGTTGTCACTGGCGTACGAGAACCATGCCAGTCCCAGTTGCTTGTAATTGTTCAGGCACCGGATCCCAATCGCCTTCTGCTTCGCCGCGCTTAAGACCGGAAGCAGCAGCCCCGCAAGGATGCCAATGATGGCAATGACGACCAATAATTCAATCAGGGTAAACGCGGATTGTCTGGGCTTCATTGCATCATTATAAGATGGCTTCAGTATAAATCAACGCCGGGCCGGTCAATGGACCGGCCCGGCCATGCCAGCCAATTCTGTTATTGTCCCTTCAGGCGGAAGAACACATGGCCGCCCGAGACCGGCCAGTTTGTCGAACCCTGGCCCAAGGTGGGCGCATCGTCCGTCCAAGTGTTCAGGTCGCTGCTGGATTGCAACAGTGCCGTGGGATAAGGCAGCCAGGTGACGGGCACATGGCCGCCGGAAGGCCCGCCGATCGTCAATCCACCAATCTTGGGTTCGATAAGCTGGTCGCCGAATATGTCCACCGGCAGATTGTAAGTACCGCCGCCAGTGCTCCGGATGTAACGCTGATGGTTCTGGTTTGCCGGCGCCTCATCGTCAGCTCCGTTCATGCTGTATTTGTAATTCAACAGGCGCGAATGTCCCTTGGAGAACGGCACGCTAAAGGTGTAGTTCGAGGTTGTGCCCACGGCTGTCATCTGCTCGGACGCGAGGGATATTGGGTCCCAGTTCAGCCAGCCGAGAAAATCGCCATTGATGAACACGCCGTCCACGTTTGCATCAAAATGATGTCCGGCATCCGATGAGCCTGGCGCAGCCACGGCATTGGTCATGTTCACGGTGAATATTACCGTTGTATCCTGGTCCAAAACGTCGGTTGGCAGAACATTGTTGAAGTACACCACCGGCAGGTTGGTCGAGGTGATGTTCGGCGGCACCGTGTAGGCCCGGTTGTTGCCGAGGGGATCATGGTCATATTGGGTGTTGCCATTGGTGTCGGTATACCTGAATTGATACTGCACCGCCGTGAAGGAGCCGATGGGCACAACGCATGAATAGATGTTGGTGTTGCCCGCGGGATCGTTGGTGCAGGTGATGTCAGAACCCCAGCCGTTGAAGCTTCCGTCCAGCCGCACGGTGCTCGGCTGCCAATCGGAGCTGAGGGCGACCGCTGTCATGTCCACGTAGAACCCGACATTGACTGGCGGACCCAATGGGGAATCCGAGAAGTAAACAATCGGCAGCGTCTGGGCCACATTGGCATAATAGCGGTTGCCGCCGGGATCCGAATTCACCGGATCGGGAGCTTCCCAATCCGTGGTGCCATTTTGAATTACAAATTTGAAGGCCTCCGCGCCGCCCGGGGAACCCGCCACCGGGAACGTCCCGGTATAAACATCGTGGCTCACGACGCCATACGCATTCGTGGTGGCGATGCTGGGGTTGAGAGTCAGCAAGTTTGAGCTGCTGTCGTTGTTCCAGCCGTTCAACAGGCCCGCCACCGTTACCGTGCTCTCGCCGTTGGTGAAGGCTCCGGTGTTGATTTGTTCCGCCATGTCCACTTGGAACGTCACCTCGTTGGTCGTCGTGGGCCCGCTGTCGCTGTAAAACGCCGTGGGCAGCACGAGGCTCGCGCCGCTGTTGGTCGGGAGCAGGACGGTCCGGTTTTGACCCGTTGCCGTGTTTTCCCACTGGCTGCCATCAATCACGAATTTGTATTGCATCTGGCCGCCGTTCGCATCGGTGGTGTCATTGAAGGTGTTGGTGTAAACGCTGGTGCTGCCCACCTGGACCAGGTTGAACGTGCCGTAGCCGTTGAACGTCCCGTGGGCTTCAATGGTGTCAACGCCTGGAGTGAAAGTCGCCGCGTTGATTTGCGGCGACATGTCCACGCTGAAGGTGACAAATGTGCTGGCTGCCTGTGCCGTCATTGCGCCGGCGATGAACAGCGCCGCTCCGACGAACAACGCTGAGTGAATTAACTTGGGTGTATGGGTGTGGATGCTTTTCATATGGGCTTTAAAGCTTTTGGCTCACGATGGACTCACGGTTTTTCCGCATGGGTACGATGCCACACTAACTTATGTTTTGCGGCATTCCAATCGCATGTTCATGCGGTCTCCCAAGGCCGCCGGCTTTCGGCCTGTCTTTGAACAACTTATGAACGAATTCGATAACCTGGATGCTTCGCGGGCGACTGCATCCCTGAATTCGCGGGCGGGGGGACGCTTGCATCGCAAAGTCTTTGGCCAAGCGATAGTGCAAGTTTTTCCAGTCAAATTACTTGCGAGTAACGTCAGCCCCGCCCCCCGAACCAGTCGCTCAAAAATGAGGGTGTTTTGCCATCCCGCGGCCCGGACGCGCGTGCCTTGCGTGTGGCAATGTGGCTTGAGGCCATGTTCCGTTTGCCTTCGGACAAAAATTGATGCCGGGGGTCGGCGTGGGCGGATGCCATCCCCTGCGTAATCGCAAATTTTTGTCGTCGATCCGAAAAAAGTCTTGTTGGAACTTGCAAAGATTATACGATGTCGCTCCATGAAACCCAACGGCCCGCTTTCGTCGCGGGACGTACGTTACACGAAAACGCCGGCAGGAAACGCGAACCGGCGGCTTGCATTCAGCAACCAACCCAACTCCCCAGGCGCCATGAAAATGATTCCACACAAATTGCGACATCTGATCGCCGCCGTTCTCTCCGGCTGGCTGGCGCTTCATTCTGCTTTCGTTTCAGCCGCGGACATGTCCGTTCCCACCACCCGCCAATCGCCCGACTGGCTCAGGAGTTCGGTCGTGTATGAAATTTTCCCGCGCAACTTTTCCCGGGAAGGGGATCTCAATGCCATTACCGCCCGGCTGGACGAATTGAAAGATCTGGGAGTGAACATCCTCTGGCTCATGCCCATTCATCCAACCGGCGAAAAAATGAAGAAGGGCTCCATTGGCAGTCCTTTCGCCGTGCGGGATTTTTACGCCATCAACCCCGACTACGGCACCACCAAAGATTTCAAGCATCTGGTTGATGAAGCCCACAAACGCGACATGAAGGTGGTCATGGACATCGTCGCCGGTCAGACCGCCTGGGACAGCGTGCTGATGGACCATCCGGATTATTATCTCAAGGACACGAATGGAGCCATCGTCCCGCCCAATCCCGCCTGGACCGATGTCGCCGGATTGAATTATGCGAACCCGGACGTGCGCCGCTACATGATTGACATGATGAAATATTGGATGACGGGCTTCGGCGTGGACGGGTTCCGTTGCGATGTGGCCCCCAACGTGCCGGTTGATTTCTGGGAGGACGCGCACGCCGAACTGGAAAAAATTAATCCTCAGGTCATCGTCCTGGCCGATGCCGGCGCCAAGCCGGCGCTTCTGTACAAGGCCTTCGACCTCGATTCCTCCTGGGCCATGGTCAATACCCTCGACGCGGTCATGAGCAGCGTGGAACCCGCCAACTACGTGCAAGAATCGTGGGAACACACTTTTCAGCAGTACCCCAAGGGCGCGTTGCACCTGCGCTTCTCCGACAATCATGAGCAGACCCGGGCGGTCGCACGTTACGGCATCACCGGCGCGCTGGCGGCACAGGTGTTGATGTTGACACTCGACGG
>DATMLG010000312.1:0-4540 GCA_035570675.1 Verrucomicrobiia bacterium
CGTCGTCGGCCATGAAGGTCTCGATGTCCTTGCGCAGGGCGCGGACTTCCGGCTGGTCAAGGATGGTCTGGCAGAGTTCCTTGGTTTTCTGGATGACGGCGGATTCTTCGATTTGGGTCTGCATAATGTATCAGTGTTGGCTGTCGCGCGTTTTGGTTTCGTCCAACCGGCGTCATAATACACCACAATCGGGACGATTTGGCAAGGAGGCAAAATGGACCGAAGCAGGTTGACTTCCAAGGGGCAAGGATTGAAGGTTTGCGGGACACAACCCATCAAGCCCATGGAAATATACATTTTGCGGCATGCGATTGCGGAGACCGCGCCGAACCCGCCGTCGGGCGGAGACAGCAAGCGGCGTTTGACAGCGGAAGGAGCGGACAAGATGCGGCGCGCAGCCCGGGGCATGAAGGCGCTGGACCTTGCCTTCGATTTGATCATTTCCAGCCCATATCCGCGGGCCAAGGAAACGGCGGAAATCGTGGCGGAAGTCCTGCCGGCGGGCAAGCGCATCGAGGTGTCGGCGTTGCTGCAACCGGACGGGGATTTGAAGGAGTTTATCGGGGAGTTGAAGCGGAAACACGGTGACAAGGAACAGGTGCTGATTGTGGGGCATGAGCCGGGGTTGAGCCGGTTGATTTCGATGCTAACATCGGGACACGCGCGAACGTCGATTGAGCTTAAAAAAGGGGCATTGTGCAAATTGACGGTCGCCACGCTGGAACATGACCGATGCGCGACACTGGAGTGGTTGTTGACTTCCAGGCAGATGCGCCGACTGGAGTGATTTACGAGGAAAACAAACTTATCTAATGCTGATCAAATGGCCCAAAACCAGCTCTAATCTTTCATGGACCAGTTGACGAAGTTTGATTTGCTGCTAAAATAGAGGGTTGTAGCCCCTTGGTGGGGAGCGACGGTGATGAAGACATTGATACGAAGTTTGGTCGGGCTGAGTTTGACAGGTTGGCTGGTGTTGCCGGTGATGGCAGGCGCGACAGGGGAAGAGGAGCAGGTCCAGACAAACGCCGCGACGGCGCAGACACAGGACGCCGACAGCGCGCTGGTGCCGGACAGCCGCAGGCTGCTGGCGCTAGCCATGATCGAGACGGGTACCAATGACCGCGAGATTGGCGGGGACGGAGAGGTGAGCCGGTATCAATTGAGCCGGGCGGTGTGGAAATCCTACACCGCATCGCAAGATTACACGGATCCGGAGGTTTCCCTGCAGGTGGCGTGGCAGCATTGGAACTACCTGGCGAATTATTTCAAGCAGAAGACCGGGCGCGAACCGGGCGACTATGACATGTATGTGTTATGGAATACGCGGTTTGGTTATTACGCGCACAAGGGCTTTTCGCGGCAGGAAATATCGCCGGTGGTCCAGGATCGCGCACAGCGGTTCGTCAACTTGGTCAATCGCAAGGCTTGAGTTCCCGCGGCGAAGAAGTTTTCGCGCTCGCGCCCGAGACGGAGAAGCGGCACATTCGCGGCGTGCGTTGTGGAATCGTGGGGGTTTTGCTGGCCCTCGTGGTCTGGTTGCAACTGCCAGTTTTGGCGGCGGAGCCGGGCGATGAGGTGCTGGGGGTATGGCACACGACGGATGACAAGGGGCAGGTGCTGGTTTTCAAGGACAACAAACATTATTGCGCGAAGATCATCAGCATCAAGGACCCGAACTGGCCAGCCAGCGACGAGGAGGGCATGGGCGGGAAGCCGAAGAACGACCGCCGGAACCCCGATCCGAAACTGCGCAGCCGGTCAATCGCTGGCATCCGGTTCATGAACTACTTTGTCTATGAGGGAAATAATCTCTGGCAGCACGGAACTATTTACGATCCCGAAAGCGGAAACACCTATCGGTGCAGGATGAGCATGATTGCGACCAATCAACTTAGGGTGCGCGGGTATGTGGGCATTCCGCTGTTTGGGCGGACGGTGGTTTGGACGAGGGAACCCGCACATTAGTACGAAATGCGGAGTGGCGAAAAAAACCAGTCAGTCTCGACGTTTATACGCGGCCCCGGATTTCGGGGGCTTCGACGATGCGGATGCCGGAGGGAGGATTTTCCACGGATTGAACGAGCGTGCGAATGGTTTGCGGGAGGGTGACGGGCATCAGTCGTCGCGCGGCGGCGCGCCTGGAGGGAATCAACGCAAAAATCCAAAAAAATGGCAGCAGCAGGTACGGCCAAGAATGACCGGGGCCGAGGACATAAAGCGGTCGGATAAATGTCGCGTTCATGCCGCTCTGGTGGATGAGAGATTCGCCTTCGGCGCGGACCGCCAGGTAGGCGTGCATGACGGGCGAAGGTTGGGCGACGCTGAGATAGACAAAATGTTTGACGCCGGCGACGTTGGCGGCGGCAACGGATTCGCGGACGGAGACGAGGTCGATGCTGCGAAACTCGGCGGCCTTGGCCGGGCTGGGATGCGGGACGCCGACGAGTTGAACAAAAGTATCGGCGGGTGAAATGCGGTCCTTGAAGGTGGATTGCCTGAGGGCATCGCCGAGGACGGCTTGAGCGCCGGCGGGAAGACGCTTCTCGGAGCCGGGACGAACGAGGCAGGTGACGGTGTGGCCGCGTTTAATCAATTCGGGAACCAGAAACCGCCCGAGATAACCCGTGCCGCCCGTGATAAAAACGTTGCGTTGCGTTGCGCCTGCCATCGGTTTGGCGGATGATAGGGAAATGCGACGGGGTGGGAAGTGAAAAATTTTTGATGGTTAAGCAGATGCTTGCCCGCAACCAAGGGCAAGCGTCGGTGCTTTGAGCCGATAATGTCGCTTGATTCGAGGCGAAACATGCCCATCATGGCACGCTCGATATGTTGACGATTTCCGAGGTTGGCAAGACATTCGGCGGACGGACGCTTTTCAGCGACGTGACGCTGCAGGTGAACCGCGGCGACCGGATTGGACTGGTGGGGCCGAACGGGGCCGGGAAGTCCACGTTCTTTTCGCTGATACTAAAGACCGAGGAACCAGACCAGGGCATCATCAGTTTTCAGCGGGGCGTGACGGTGGGTTATCTGCCGCAGGAAAGCATGCCGGCGGGCGACGAGACCGTGCTGGAACTGGCGACGGCCATCACGCCGGAGATCGTAAAGCTGCAGCGGCAATTGAAGGCGTGGGAGGCGGACCATCCGATGGAAGCGGACCATCACGACAACATCCATGCGCGGTTTGATGAGCTGGGCGGGTATCAACTGGAATCGAAGGCGAAGCAGATACTGGCGGGGCTGAGTTTCCGGGAGAAGGATTTTGACCGTCCGGCGCGGGAGATGAGCGGCGGGTGGGTGATGCGGGCGCACCTGGCGCGGTTGCTGGTGCAGGAGCCAGACCTGCTGATGCTGGACGAACCGACAAACCACCTTGATCTGGAGGCGTTGCTGTGGTTCCAGGATTATTTGAAGGAGTATCCGGGCGCGATCCTGATGATTTCGCATGATCGTGAATTTTTGGACCAATTGGTGGACAGTATTGTGGAAATCCGGCAGGCGAAGATTTTCCGGTATCGGGGAAATTACGAGGATTATCTGGTGCAACGGGCGGCGGCGGAGGAACAGCAAGCGGCAGCTTACAAGAACCAGCAGCGGGAGATTGCGCATTTGATGGATTTCGTGGACCGGTTTCGCGCGAAAAATACGAAAGCAGCGCAGGCGCAGAGCAAGCTCAAGCAAATTGAGCGGATGGAAAAGATTGAGGCGCCGACGAGCGACGAAAAGAAGATCAGCTTCAGTTTTCCGCAGCCGCAGCGAAGCGGATTGAAGGTGATCAAGCTGAAGGGGATTCATCATGCGTACGGCGCGAACGTGGTTTACAACGGAATGGATTTCGAGGCGGAACGGGACCAGCGGATTGTGTTGGTGGGTCCGAACGGCGCAGGAAAATCAACGCTGCTAAAAATTCTGGCGGGGGCGCTGCCGGTGCAGGGCGGCACGCGGGACTTGGGGCACAACGTGAAGACGGGCTACTATTCGCAATATCGCGTGGAGATGTTGCGTCCGAACCTGAAAGTTTTGGAAGAGGCGCTGGACACGCCGCAACGGGTGACCGAGCAGTTTGTACGCACGGTGCTGGGATGCTTTTTGTTTCGCGGCGACGATGTCTTCAAGCAGGTGAGCGTGCTGAGCGGCGGAGAGAAGAGCCGCCTGGCGCTGGTGAAGCTGCTGCTGGACCCTCCGAATTTGCTGTTGATGGACGAACCGACGACGCACCTGGACATGCCGAGCATAGACGCGCTGTTGGGGGCGCTGAAGCAGTTCGCGGGCACGTTGATTTTCATCAGTCATGACGTTTATTTCATCCGCGGTCTGGCGAACCATGTGGTGCATGTAAACGCAGGGCGGCTGACGCATTATTCGGGGGATTACCAATATTACCTGGACAAGAGCCATGCGGGGTCGGCGCGGGCGGCCTTGACGGCGGGGGCGAAGGTGGAGGAAGTGCGGCCGGTGCGCACGGAGAAAACGGGCGGCAAATCCAAGGAGCAGAAGCGGCAGGAGGCCGAGGAGAGGCAATCGCGGTCGCGCGCCC
>DATMLG010000313.1:0-2460 GCA_035570675.1 Verrucomicrobiia bacterium
CCGAACGGTCCGCAACTCGCCGAAGCCTTGCGCGAGTTTTGGAGCACGCTGGACGTCGAGGAAACCCTCCGTCGCTGGAGCACGGAATCCGCCGAACCGGAGCCGGTGCATCTCACGGTCTGGGAGCAGATGTCCGCGTGGCTGGAGAATGTGGAGCGCGCCTTTCCCGAGGAGGCGCTGCCGTTGCGCGAGTGGTTGCCAATTCTGGAAGCCGGCCTCGCGGGGCTGACGGTCGGCGTCATTCCGCCGACGCTCGACCAGGTGCTGGTCGGCGCGATTGACCGTTCGCGCAACCCGGACATCCGGCTGGCCATCGTGCTGGGCATGAACGAGACCGTTTTTCCCGCGCCGCCCGATTCGTCGGTTCTGCTCACCGAGTCGGACCGCGTCGAATTGGAGAGGCAGGGCATCTCCCTCGTCAACGCCCGCCAGCAGGTGGGGCGCGAACGTTTTTACTGCTACGTCGCCTGCACCCGCGCGCGCGAACGAGTCGTGCTTACCTGGTGCCAGGCCGATGCCGCGGGCAAAACGCTCAATCCCTCGCCGTTTCTTGGACATCTGCAACGCCTTTTTCCCGCGCTGGAATTTGAAAAGGTCAATGGGCCGCCGGACTGGCGCGACAGCGAACATGCCAGTGAAATGATTGCGCCGTTGCTGCGCGCCGGCCATGCCGCCAAACTTCTGGATGATTTGCCCGCGCTGGGTCCGCTCCGCGAACAACTGCGGCATCTCACGGTGCTGCCGGGCGCGGAAACACTGTCACCCGCGCTCGCCGCACGGCTTTACGGCCCGGAACTGCGCACCTCGGTCAGCCGCATGGAACAATTCGCGGCGTGTCCGTTCAAGTTTTTCGTCCATTCCGGCCTGCGCGCCGAGGAGCGCAAGCTCTTCGAGCTGGACATCCGCAACCAGGGCAATTTCCAGCATGAAGTCCTGGCGTATTTTCACATCCAGTTGCAGAAGGAAGGCAAACGCTGGCGGGACCTCGAACCGCGGGAAGCGCGCGACCGCATCCAGGCGCTCGCCGCGGGCATGGCCGTCAGTTTCCAGGACGGGCTGCTTCAGGCGACGGAAGAAAGCCGGTTCACCGCGCGGATGTTGACGGAATCGTTGCAGGATTTTGTGGAGACGCTCATCGGTTGGATGCGAAAACAATACGAATTCGATCCGGTGGAGGTCGAGCTACCCTTTGGCGACGAAGCCTTTCCGCCATGGGAGCTTGAACTGGGCGAAGGGCGCCGGCTTTTGTTGCACGGGCGGATTGACCGCATTGATCTTTGCCAGCGGGACGTGGATGCCGACACCGCGCTGTGCGTGGTGGTGGATTACAAGTCGAGCCAGAAGCAGCTAGACCCATTGCTTATGCAGCACGGCCTGCAACTGCAATTGCCCGGGTACCTGAACGTGCTGCGACATTGGCCGAATCCACGCGGCATTTTCGGCGTGGGACGGCTCATTCCCGTGGGCGTGTTCTACGTGAACCTGCGCGGAAAATATGAGCGCGGTGAAAACCGGGACGAATCGCTGGCGGGCGTGGAAGAAACGCGCAAGAAGGCGTACCAGCATTCGGGGCGGTTCGATGCGCAACATCTGCGATTGCTCGACAACCGCCCTGACGCGGTGGAGGGGGATCAGTTCAAATACAAGTTGAACAAGGACGGCAGCATTTCGCGCGTGTCACGCGAGGCGCTGGCGACAGATGAATTCATGGCGCTGCTCGACGGCGTGGAGGACAATTTGAAGCGCATGGGCCGGGCGATTTACGCCGGCGAGGCGAAGGTGGATCCGTATCGGAAGGGGAACGTCACCGCGTGCGATCAGTGCGATTACCGGGCGATCTGCCGGATTGACCCATGGACGCATATTTACCGGGTGTTGCGGAGGGAGGAGACGGCGGAGTAAAAGTTTGCCGTCTTTAGAAAATATTTCTGGAAAAACGGCGGAGTATGGGGCATGGTTTCGGCGCGGTGACGGGCGGGGTAGTTGGGAAAGTGAGCGGTAAGCAGTGAGCAGTGGAAGAGGAGGCGGGTGGAGGATCGGAATCCACACGGTAAAACACGATAACGGCGCTTAATAATTTTTTGTTCTTTGACATTTAAATGCAGGCACGAGGCGTTGGGCTTGAGCGGAAAAGTCAGGGCATTGACGAAGCAATGCCCTCCACGAAGGGTGACCGGGAATCCGTCACAAGTGGTTGATTTCCCGCATCTGAGTGCGGGAAAAAAGAAACCGAGAGCAAGAATCCAAGCAAGGGGAAGATCAGGAAGAATGAAGGATGTGGCGCTTCAGGAGATGATAGACATCGGTGGCTTCAATGCGACCAGGGGGGATGAGTTCGGGGCGGGAAGAAATGATGACGGGGCAATCAGCCGCGTTCGCGGTTGGGCGACCATGCGAGCCCTTGACGAGTGTGGCATCGAGCGGGATGACATCCATCAACATGCGGAAGCCGAGTTTTTT
>DATMLG010000314.1:0-3151 GCA_035570675.1 Verrucomicrobiia bacterium
CGAACTGTTGATATGCGGCGTGACCTCAAGGGTGACACCCGCCTCCTGATACGCGACGGTTGAACTTTGCGTGCCGAGCGAGCTGACCTGATTATTATCGGGCCGGGGAACCTCCTGGCCGACAAAAAGTTTGCCGGTTTCGTTGTCCTTGATGGTGATCATCGGTTCGCCGACGATGGTGGCATCGGTGGTTCTTTGCAGGAATTGAACCAGGAAATCCATGCTCACGGAACTGGAGAGGACGCCCGAACGCAGGGAGGTGAGCGCCTGGGCCATGGTGCTGGTGGAAGGCATGGGAGTGTTTACCAACGTAGTTCCACCGAATCCCTTCACGTAATTGGCGGTGGCCGTCGCGAGTATGGAATTGTCATAATCATCCGCGGTAAAAGTCTGGGTCCCGCTCGGCGACCAACGGACACCGAGCTGATCCAGGAAATCGCTCGAAACTTGAACAATTCTCGCCTGAATCACAACCTGGTCCGAGGCGGCATCCATTTCATCAACCAATTTAAGTATCTGCGGGAAGTAGTGGACGTTCGCGGAGATGAGGAGGGCATTGATCCGTTCGTCCGCCACGGTGCGCACGCGGCCGACGAGATCGCTGACCGGCCGCGCCGTGGTCCGGCTGTCGCCGCCGCGGACGGCGTCCGGCTGGCCGCCCAACCAGGGATAATAGCCTTCTTCCTTGGTTTCCTGAGTCAAATCAAAACTGCTCTGATCGACGGTATTTTGCTGCTGCTGTTGCTGCTGTTGCTGATAGTTCTGGCCGTTATTGGGCTGATTTTGCTGGGCTTCCGGCCGCAGCGGCGGGGAGCCGTTCTTGGCAAAAAGAATGTTGAGATTCTTGGCCACATCGCTGGCCTTGGCATTCCTGAGCCCCACCCGGAGCGTGCTTTCTCCAGCCTCCGAAGGGGCATCCAACTGATTGATAATTTCCTCCACGACCGCCAGGTTCTCCTTTGAATTTGACGTGACGATGAGCGTGTTTGAGTAAGGCTCGCTGGTGATCCGGACCTTGCCGTAAAGCCGGCCCACATCGGTATTGGGCGTGGAATTGTCCGAATCATCGCCGAAAATGTAATCGTAATAGCTGCGCTGTGTTTGTTTTTTTAGAAACAATTCGTTCAAGACATCCTCGACGTCCGTGGCGCTGACATATTTGAGATGGTAAATTTTCGGCGCGAGGCTGTCATCGGCAACGGGTTCGTCCAGTTCCATGATCATTTTCCGGAGGCTGTCCATTTGCGCGGGAGGGGCCTGGACGATGACGGCATTGCGCCGGCGGTCGGACACCACGCTGATTTTTTTCGAATTGCCGCCGTTGTCCGAAGAGCCCCCCAGGTAATAAACGTAGCGGGTGTTAACGGCGCTTTGACTCTGGGCCAGATCCTGCAATTGTTTGGCCACGTCCTGCGCATCCGCGTTCTTCAGCAAAAAAGTCTCGGTGACCTTTTCCTGCGCGTCCTCCGTATCGAGAAGCATGATCACCTTTTCCAAGGCGTCAAAGCTGGCCTGGCTCGAAAAAACTATCAGGGCGTTGGAGCGGTCATCGGCGGCGACATCAATGGCGTCCTTGGAGCCCTGGGGATTCATTTTTTGATAAAGCGGCGCCAGTTCCTTCGCCAGATCCTCGCCGCTGATATGTTTCAACGGAATCACCCGGATGGCCACGTCCTCAGGTTTGCCGCTGTCCAGGGCTTCAATCAACTCCCCGACCACGCGGATGTTATCATTGAAGTCGGTGATGATGAGTTGATTGGCACGGTCGTCCAGGTCGATGGAAGCCTTGTCCGTGAGGGCAATGCGTATTTTTTCCATGATTTGGGAGGCTTGAACGTGGTTGAGCGCAAAAACCTTCGTCAGCCGCTGCCGGCCCTCGGGAATGTTCGTTTGCGAATTGCTGATCAGCTCCGGGCTCATGCGCGGCTCCTTGCCCTCAGGCACGATGAGGATGGACTGACTCGATTCGATGACCGTGTAGCCTTCCAGCGCGAGGGCGCGGTAAACGATGTTGATAGCCTCACGCTGGCTGACTTTCTTGAAGCTGGTGATCGTCAACTGGCATTGGACCTGGGGATGTTTCACAACAGTCTTGCCGGTGGTCTGGGCCAGCCATTGCACGACCATGTCAATGTTTGCGCCCTGAAAACTCAATTGAATATCGGTGCTGTTGGTGCCCGAGCTGTTTGTGCTGACATTCAGAGGCTCGGATGGAATCCACGGCCCACTTCCCTTGTCGGAAGACGACGATGAATTGCCGGAGCCTGAGGGCATCCCGCCGGGCATGGAAATCGGCCCGTTTCCTCCGATAAACTGTGGTGGCATCTGCTGGGCCGGGGCGATGGCGGCAGCGCCGTAAAGGAGGAGCAAAAGCATCAGGCAGGCCGGAACGGCCGCGAGGCACGACTTCCGACATGGACTATTTGTTGGTTTCATGAGAGGTGTCCTGTTTGGGTAAAAGGCTTTCGCCACCGTAACCGGCGAAAATGGTCAATTCCTTCTTCTGTCCCTGCTCCTCAATCAACACGCGATTGGTGCCGATGCGCAGCAGCTTGAGTCCGCCCAGATCGTCGCCTTCCTTGACAAGGCCGGTCTGGCCGGTGGGCGCGCGCACAAATGCGAAGTCGCCGGCAATCCCCATCAGCGCCGCGGGCTGGGGCCTGATGAAGGGACCGAGAATCTCGCTTTCGACGATGCGATCCACGCGCGCCTGTATGGCGGCCGGGAGGCTGACGGGTTGCGGCGGCGACATCATGCGCTGGTTGGGATTGAAACCACTTGGCATCCCCATTGCCATCGGACCGGGCACGCCAGAGGCAGTTTTGGAGCCGGGACTTTGGGATGCGACGGCATTCGTTCCCGATCTTGGCGGAAGATTTGTCCCCGGTCCGGCTGACAGGAGCGTGGGCGGAATGTTGGTTGGTTTTGTCCCGGCAGCAAGCGCAGTTGGCGGCGCATTAGTGACACTTGAAGGGACGGGATTGTTCGAGCCTTTTCCGGCTGGAACCGGCGGCATGGCGGGAATGGACGGGCCGGGCCCGGGTTGGTTGGCGGTTTCGGGTGCCAGCGAAGGCAACTCGGGGACCGTTACGCGAGACAGTGGATTGAGCCGAATCCCAATCTGGACCAATTGATAAAGGAGCACGGCCGC
>DATMLG010000315.1:0-5765 GCA_035570675.1 Verrucomicrobiia bacterium
GGATGGACACGTTGTGCGGGGTGAAGAGGTCGACGTATCCCTGCACATCCAGATTGCCCGAGTCGCCGCCGCCGGTGAGGAAGTTCACATTCCAGTTTCCCGTGGCAACCGCCAGCGAGTAGTTTCCCGAATTGTCGGTGGTCCCGTCCAAGGACTGGTAGTTATTGCCACCGATAAACGCGACGGCGTTGAGCTGGACGCCAACAATCGGGTTGCCTGAATTATCCACAGCCCGGCCTGAAATCCGGGCGGTGGCGGGGAGGGCGGTGAAATTTTGCAGTACCGTCTGGTTTGAGGAAAGGGTAAGGGTGTTGAATTGGTTTAAAATGTAATTGTCAATGGGCGCGATTCCGTTGTTCACGCCACAGTTCCAAAACTCGTTGGTGAGGCCGCCCAAAGCTGCGACGCCGTAATTGCCGTCAGGATCGCTGTAGCCCTTGGCGCTGTAATCGTTGCCCGCGCTGGCGTCCACCTCGATGTTGGCGAACGGATTGTTGGAATTGTCCGTGATGCGCCCATAGAAAAGCGCGGTTGCGTGCGGCAGGGCAATGTTGGCGTCAGACACGCTGTTGGTGGTGGTGTCCCATTGCGTTTTGATTTTTGGCACCACGAAGGCACGCCGGGCGAGGCGCTCTTTGGTCGGCTGAACAGTCCACATGGAGGGTGTGACGGCAGCGGAATAGTTGCCGTTCGTGTCCGTAAAGTCGATGGCGAACAGGTTGCCGCTGCCCAATTGAAGCAACAAGCCGGGAATGCCGTTGCTGTTCGCGGCGTTGAAAACGCCGCCTGAAAGCGTGACGGTGCCGTTGGTGAGCGAAAGGTTGTTCGTGGCCGCCACGCCATTGGTCAACACGACCGACGGCCCGACAGACTGATCAAAGTAATAATTGGGGGAACCCGCAATGAGGGAATAGGTACTGGACGGCAGCGTGAGAAAATAATGCCCATTGCTATCGGCGACCACCGAACCGGTGGGGTTGCCGGCCTGTTGATCGATGGCTACGACCACGGCGTAAGGCAGCGGAGTCAGGCCGTTGCTGTAAACGGTGCCGCTGACGGATTGGGCCTGGTTGGCATTGGTGACCGTGAAAAGAGCGGTCACGGGAGCGAACCGGCCGGTGGGGCTGACGAGCCGGTAGATGAAGTGCGCGGTCATGTTTTCGATGGCCATCGGCCCCGCGAAATTCAGCGTCGTGGTGATTGCGCCATTCGTCGCATTGGTGTCCCAAGGCACACTGATGTCCATGACGCCGCCAATCAGGTTGTTGGTCAAATCGTTGTCGGTGATTTTGAAGGCATCCACCAGCAACTCGCCGGGATCAATTAACCCGTTGGCATTCAGATCAAGCCATTTCTCGATGGAGACCTTTTCGCCGTTGGTGAGGCCGGTAATGTTCAAAGTGACGACCCCAGTGTAGGTATTGCTGGTGCTGGATGGGCTGACAGTCAAGGTCTGTTGCGCGAAACCCGTGCTGGAGGCGGCGAGCCACGACGCTAGGAATGCGGACAAAACCGGGAGTTTTTCAAAGCCAATTTTCATATTATACGACATTTGAACACAGAATAACCGGAAGCACGCCGGAGGAGACCAAACGATAGCATTCTCATCGGCGCTTTCTGCAATAATCACTCTTTCGCAAAGATGCAGGAGCAACTCTAATACCATGCCCGAAATGAGAACTCGAAGGCTGCGGGGACAGGCCGCAAAGGCTCAAATAATGCAAATTTTGTGAAAAAAACCTGTTCAATCGTCCAATTCTGCCAAAATATCACGCCCACATGAGCCAGTTAGCCAATCAAATAGCCGTCGTTACCGGCGCGGGTCGTGGTATCGGCCGCGGCATCGCCCTCGCTTTGGCCGCGGAAGGCGCCGATGTTGTTTGCGTTTCGCGGACCTTGGAGAATTCCGAAAAAGTTGCCTTGGAAGTCCGCGCGCTCGGCCGCCGGGCCTGGGCCTGCTCGGTGGATGTGGCCAATGCCAATGGGGTTGCCGAGGCCGCCGAAAAAATTCTCGCCGATGCCCTGCGGGTGGACATTCTCGTTAACAATGCCGGGGTGACGCGGGACGGCCTGCTGATGCGGATGAGCGAACCGGATTGGGACGCGGTGCTGGACACGAATCTCAAGGGGGCATTCCTGTTTACCAAGGCCTTCTCGCGCGCCTTTCTCAAGCAGCGCTCGGGGCGCATCATAAACATATCCTCCATCGCCGGCCTGATGGGCAATGCCGGCCAGAGCAATTACGCCGCGAGCAAGGCCGGATTGATTGGGTTCACCAAATCGCTGGCGCGTGAATTCGCCTCGCGGGGCGTGAACGTGAATGCGATTGCGCCGGGCTTTATTGACACGGACATGACGGCGGTGTTGAAGGAGGACATCAAGGCGGAGCTGCTCAAAATGATTCCGCTGGGCGCGTTTGGGCGGACGGAGGACATCGCGCAGGCGGCGTTGTATCTGGCCGGCCCCGGCGGGCGCTACGTGACGGGGCAGGTATTGACCGTGGATGGGGGAATGGTGATGTAAATTGGCACTGGACGCGCCCCGCCACAACCGATACACAAATTAGGTTGATTTCCAGATGCCGCCGGGGCAAAACAGTAAATGACAATAATAATGGCGATTCAGGACTTGACGCTCTCCGGGGCGTGACTTAGACACAGTGCGAAAATACAAATACGGAGCAACCCATGGCTGAAAAAACTATTGAGCAGCGAGTAAAAGAAATCATCGTGGAACAACTTGGGGTCAACGCGGACCAGGTGACCAACGATGCCAAGTTCATCGAGGATCTGGGGGCGGATTCCCTGGACACGGTCGAACTGGTCATGGCGCTGGAGGAGGAATTCGGCCATGAAATTCCGGATGAACAGGCCGAAAAACTGCAAAGCGTGGGCGATGTCATCAAATACATCGAAGATACGCAGCAAAAATAGTTGCGGCGCGGGTCGTTTCGGGGCAGTTTTGGCTGAAATCGGCTATAGCTGCCCCATTTGATTTTATGTCGAGCCACTCCACCAATCGCAGGGTTGTCGTCACCGGCCTGGGCGTTGTTTCTTCGCTCGGCCAGAATGTCGACACCTTCTGGGGCAATTTGCTTGCGGGCCGCTGTGGCGTCGAAAGAATCTCCTCCTTCGACCCATCGGCCTTCGATTGTCAGATTGCCGCCGAGGTGAAGGATTTCAATCCCGCCGCGGCCTTTCCCTCCCCCAAGGAACTCAAGCGCACCGACCGCTTTTCACAATTCGGTGTCTTTGCCGGGCACCAGGCCCTGCTGGATTCGGGCATGGATCTCGAGAAAGTTGACCGCGACGAAATCGGCGTTTTCATTGGTTCGGGCATCGGCGGTCTCCGCACGACGGGCGACCAGCATGTGATTCTGCTTGAACGCGGGCCCAACCGTATCTCCCCGTTCATGATCCCGATGCTGATCTTGAACATGGCCTCGGGCCTGTTCTCGATGTATTACAAGCTGCGCGGCCCCAATTTTGCCACCTGCTCCGCCTGTGCCACCTCGACGCACGCCATTGGCGAAGCCTGGCGCACGATCAAGATGGGTGATGCCAAGGCGATTTTCGCCGGCGGCACGGAAGCGACCATTGTTCCCATGGGCATCGGCGGATTCTGCGCGATGCGCGCAATGAGCACGCGCAACGATGATCCCCAGCATGCCTCGCGGCCGTTTGACAAGGAACGCGATGGATTCGTGATGGGCGAGGGCGCGGGGATTCTCCTGCTGGAAGACTTGGAGCACGCCAAAGCGCGCGGTGCGAAGATTTATTGTGAGATCGTGGGTTACGGCAACACCGCCGACGCCAGCCACATTACGTCGCCCGCGCCGGAAGGCGAAGGGGCGGCGCGTTGCATGAAGATGGCGCTGCGCAACGCAGGGCTGAACCCGGGGGATGTCTCCTATATCAATGCCCACGGTACTTCGACACCCCAGGGCGACATTTGCGAAACGCAGGCGATCAAAACCGTCTTCGGTCATCATGCGCGCAAGCTCGCCGTCAGCTCCACCAAGGGCGCAACGGGCCACATGCTGGGCGCGGCGGGCGCGGTTGAAATGGCGGTCTGCGCCAAGGCGCTCCAGACCAACATCGTTCCGCCCACCATCAATTATCAGCATCCCGATCCCGAATGCGATCTGGATTACGTGCCGAACACCGCGCGCGGAATAACCGTCAACGCCATCCTGAACAACTCGTTCGGGTTCGGCGGCCATAACGCCACCATCGCCGCGAAGAAATTCACCGGCTGATGCCGCGGTCATGACCGCGAGCATCCGCATCAAGGATTTGCCCGACAGTGAGCGTCCCCGCGAGCGGCTCGTGGCCCAGGGCGCGGACGCCCTAAAGCATTCGGAACTCATCGCCATCCTCCTCCGCACCGGCCTCAAGGGAGTTTCTGCGATCCAGGTCGCCGAACAACTGCTTCAGAAATTTGTCACGCTGGACAACCTGTCGCGCGCGGGAATCGCGGATTTGCGGCAAATCAAGGGCATCGGCCGCGACAAGGCGGTCACGCTGGTGGCCGCGTTCACCCTGGCGCGCAAGATGGCCGCGGAACTGCACGGTGAATCGCCGGTGCTCGACAACCCCGCCGCCGTGGCGCACATGCTTCGCGAGGAGAACCGCGTGCATGAAGTGGAACATTTTTCGGTCGTGCTCCTGAATACGCGGCGCAAATTAATTCGTGTGGAACATATCACCCAGGGAACGCTCGATACGCTGCTCGTACATCCGCGAGAAGTTTTTAAATCTGCCATTGCCGCCGGCGCCGCCGCGATCGTGCTGGTGCACAACCATCCGAGCGGCGACCCAACGCCCTCCGAGGCGGACATCAAGGTGACGCGGGACCTCA
Source organism: Verrucomicrobiia bacterium (assembly GCA_035570675.1). Classification (GTDB taxonomy): domain Bacteria; phylum Verrucomicrobiota; class Verrucomicrobiia; order Limisphaerales; family Pedosphaeraceae; genus DATMLG01. Next base: position 4,861 of record DATMLG010000315.1, read on the forward strand.
TCCGCGCCGGGCAGTTGCTGAAGATTGAGGTGCTGGATCATGTCATCCTCGGACGACCGTCGAAGGCGCGCGCGCAGGATTACGCATCGCTGAAGGAACTCGGCCATTTTTACGCTTGAGCGGCAGGTCGGGTTCGCCATCGGAACCATAATACCGTGCAGGCAAGCAGGGAGACCAGTGACAGGATGCAGCCACATTGAAAAAGCTGATCCTCGTAAGCAAGGATTACCTGGTGTTTGCCGGCCGGGATTTCCAGGGCCTGGAAGGCATAATTCGCCCGCCACAACGAGGTTGGATGACCATCCACGTATGCCCGCCAGGGATGGTAATAAGATTGCGCCACCACCACCATTGCCGCCGCGTCGGCATCGGCCTCGAAAGAGACGCGCTGGTTGGAAACCACGGTGGAAGCGATCCGCGCGTGCGCCGTGTTCGTGGCATGAACTTCCGCGCGCGCTGTCTCGGGCAGATAGACCACGCGCGAGGGATCAAAGCCCGCGTCGAACAACGCGCTGTAAGTTTCCGGGTCATCAGCAAAGACCGGTTTCTGGCCGGTGGTAACCATGGGAAGAAACGAATCGCGGGGCTTCCAACCCACCGGATTGGCGGGATCGCTCGTCATGGAAACGCCAAAAAAATCCTTGAGTCCCGTGGCCTGGTTCGTACCCAGGAGCGCCTTTCCCCAAACCTGGTAGCAATGCTGGAGATCCAGGGGATAAAAGCCGTCGGTTTTGGCGGCGTGATCCAGGAGATTGATGTTCAGAAACAACGCCAGCCGCTGTCCGTTCAGTTCGAGTTCGGCGTTGGTAGATTCCGCGGTAACGACCTTGAAAAACGAGACCTGGCTCTGTAAAGCGCGTGAATTGCCCGGCCGAAGCTGCCGGTCCCAATTGAAGAACTGGCGG
>DATMLG010000316.1:0-13175 GCA_035570675.1 Verrucomicrobiia bacterium
CAGACGGAGATTTTGACTCCCGCGACGGCGTTGCGCGGCAATGGCGAAACCATCATGGTCGTCGAGGATGAACCGGTGTTGCGCGATCTGGCGCAACTCATCCTGCAAGACTGCGGATACCGCGTGCTGCAGGCGGCGTCCGGCGTGGAGGCCCTGACCGTCTGGCAGAAATACCAGGGCGCGGTTGACCTGCTGCTCACCGATGTTGTGATGCCGGACGGACTTTCCGGGAAGGACCTGGCGGAGTCGCTCATCGGCTACAAGCCCGCGCTCAAGGTCATTTTCACAAGCGGCTACAATGTGGATGATTTGGGCACGGAATTTATCCAGAACAACCGGTCGCATTTTCTTCAGAAGCCCTACAGCCGGTTTACCGTCGCCAAGGCGGTAAAGGATTGTTTGACCACGTAAAAGTTGTGTCCGAACTTTTCGTTGCAAAACCAGGCCGTTTCCGCTAGCATCTGCACCCAGAGAAATTACCTCCCAACGGGCATGAAACCAAACATCTTCGCGTTGTTGATGATGCTTTCTTTGTCCGTAACGCCGGCCCTGGCGGCCGAAAGGCAAATGCTGCATGGTCATGTGCCGCGAGTGATCCGGGATCGCAACTTGCAACCGGTCGGGCGCCTGCCGGCTGAGGAACAACTGAGCCTCGTAATCGGCCTGCCCCTGCGCAACCGGGACGCATTCAGCAATCTGCTCCAGCAGATGTACGATCCCGCCAGTCCCCAATACCATCAATACCTCTCGCCGCGACAAATCGCCGAACAATTCGGGCCGACGGAACAGGATTACCAGGCCGTCGCCGCCTTCGCGCAATCGAACGGGCTGGAAGTCGTCGGCACTCACGCTGATCGCACGTTGCTGCGCGTATCCGGGGCCGTCTCGAACATTGAAAAAACCTTCCACGTTACCATGCGGGTCTATCAGCACCCGACCGAAGCCCGCACGTTTTATGCGCCGGATGCCGAACCTTCCCTTGACCTGGCAGTTCCCTTGTTGCGCATCAGCGGGATGAACAACTATTCGCTGCCCCGCCCGGCCGGTCACGTGGGCACGGCTCCGGCCGGCGGCGGGAGTGCGACTTCCGGCGCGGGTTCCGGCCCCAGTGGCGAGTTTTGGGGAAACGATTATCGGACGGCCTATGTTCCGCGTTCCACTCTTAACGGCGCCGGACAATCAGTGGGGTTGCTCGAGTTGGACGGGTTTTATACCAACGACATCAAGAAATACGAAACCAACGCCTACGCCGCAACCAACCGGCCGAATGTCCCGGTGACCAGCGTGCTGGTGGACAGTTTCGACGGGCTCCCGTCCTCGGATGGCAATTCGGTCGGAGAAGTGTCCCTGGACATCGAAATGGCCTTCTCCATGGCGCCCGGGCTCTCCAATGTCCTCGTGTACGAAGCGGACAATTGCTGCTACACCTGGCTCGACATTCTGAAGCAAATGCAGGAGGACAACATTGCAAAACAATTGAGTTCTTCCTGGCTGTTTGAAGATGACGAACCAAACGCCGACGTGGTCTACAAGGAATTCGCCATGCAGGGGCAGTCGTTCTTCCAATGTTCCGGCGATTACCAGGCATTCTACAATGGTGTCGAACAGTGGACCGACGACCCGAACGTCACGCTCGTCGGCGGCACGATGTTGACGACGAGCGCCGGCGGGGCCTGGTCATCCGAGACCGCGTGGAGCAACGGCGGTGGCATTGGAACGGGCGGGGGCGTCAGCGCCAGTTTCATGGGGGACTTTGCGATCCCGTCCTGGCAGCAGGGCATCAACATGTCGTTGAACCGCGGCTCGACCAATAATCGCAATGTGCCGGACGTGTCGCTGGTGGCCTACCACTGCTACGTGGTGTGGAACAATGGAACAGCCGGCTGGTGGTGGGGCACCAGCATTGCCGCCCCGCTTTGGGCCGGCTACGCCTCGCTGGCCAATCAGCAGGCGGTGTCGTTTGGCGAGCCGACGGTCGGCTTTCTCAATCCCGCCCTCTATTCGATCGGCAAGAGCCAGCTTTATAATTCCTGTTTTCACGATGTCAAAACCGGCAACAACACCAACGCCAACACGGCCAACCTCTATTTCGCGGTGACCGGTTATGATCTTTGCACCGGCTGGGGAACGCCCGCCGGCACGAACCTCCTGAACGCGCTGACCGAACCGTTCATTTCCGGGACCGTTCGCAATCCCAACGGCAGCGTGACGCTGACCTCAGCCACCCCGGCCAATTTTAGCAGCCGCGTCCTGGCCGCCACCAATTTGACCTCAGCGCCCTGGTTGCCCATTTACACCAACACGACGGGAGGTGCCTGGCAGTTCACCGATACCAACGCGGCATTGTATCGCTCCCGGTTCTACCGCGTCTCCCAGCCGTAGAGAGCTTCTCAAGACCTGCAGTGGGTTCACCGTCGCCAAGGCCGTGCTTACCGCCTCGACGTACGACATGGTCAAATTTCATGCGCTTCCAGCCGCGCTTAAAAAGCAGTTGATATTTGAGGCGGTTTGCCCAAGCTTCGAATACTTGGTGAATTTGGCTTGATCTTTTTAAATGAAAATTGACTGGTCGTTCCGCCCGAAACTGGCGGACACGCTCAAGCATTACTCGCGGCAGGACTTCGTGGCCGACCTCGTCGCCGGCGTGACGGTCGGCATCGTCGCGCTGCCGCTGGCCATGGGCTTCGGCATCGCATCCGGAGTCACGCCGCAGTCGGGAATATTCACGGCGGTGGTGGCCGGTTTCATCATTTCCGCACTCGGCGGGTCGCGGGTGCAAATCGGCGGGCCGACCGGCGCGTTCGTCAGCATCGTTTTCAGCATCATCGCGGTTTACGGATTGGAGGGTCTGCTCATTTGCACGATGATGGCCGGGGTGATGCTTTTCGTGATGGGTCTGGCGCGGCTGGGCGGGTTGATCAAATACATCCCCTACCCCGTGACGATGGGATTCACCTGCGGCATCGCGGTGTTGATTTTCAGCACGCAAATCAAGGATTTTTTCGGACTACAGGTGGACAAGCTGCCGCCGGACTTTGTGGACAAGATAAAAGTCCTGCTGGAGAACCTTGACAAAATTGACTGGCGAACGGTCGCCCTGGCCGTGGGGTCGGTTCTCATCATCAAGGCCTGGCCGGCGCGCTTGAACCGGCGCCTCCCGGGGTCCATTGTGGCGCTGATTGCGGGAACGTTTTTTTGCCTCTTGTTCCACGTGAAGGTGGAAACGATAGGGACCCGTTTCGGCGGCATTCCGCTGGGGTTTCCAAAGTTTCATTTCCCGGCATCGGAGTGGCACAGTGTTCCGGAGGCGATGCGCACGCTGCACCATTTGTTTCTGCCGGCGTTCACCATTGCGATGCTGGCGGCGATTGAGTCGCTTTTGTCCGCAGTGGTGGCGGACGGAATGATTGACGACCGGCACGATCCGAACCAGGAGCTGATGGCGCAGGGACTGGCAAATATTTTCAGCCCGTTGTTCGGCGGAATTCCTGCGACGGGCGCGATTGCGCGGACGGCGACGAACGTGCGGAGCGGCGGCCGCACCCCGGTGTCCGGGCTCATTCATGCGCTGACGCTGCTGGTCATCATATTGGTGGCGGCGCCGCTGGCCCAATACATTCCGCTGGCGACGCTCAGCGCGGTGCTGGTGGTGGTGGCGTTCAACATGGGCGAGTGGCACCAGTTCCGTCGCCTGAAAAAGTGGCCGAAGAGCGATTCGGCGGTGTTCCTCACGGTGTTCGCACTGACGGTGCTGACGGACCTGCCGACGGCGGTGGAAGTCGGGATGGTGCTGGCGGGCGTGCTGTTCATCAACCGGATTTCGGAGACGATGAAGATCACCCCGGTGGATGAAAACACGGAGAACGAAGGGGCGCATAATTCGCTCAAGGGCAAGACCGTCCCCAAAGGGGTGATGGTTTACCGGGTGTTCGGGGCGTTCCTCTTCGGCGCGGCGGACAAGCTGGAAACGGCGTTGAAACGCGCGCATGAGGAGCCGGAGGTTTTGATTTTGAAAATGCAGAGCGTGCTGGCGATGGACGCAACGGGCTTGAACGCGCTGGAGGACATTTACGAGAAGCTGCATCGCAAGGGCCGGAGCCTCATCTTGAGCGGCCCGCATACGCAGCCGCTGGCGACGATGGTACGCGACGGGTTCATCGACGAGCTGGGCGAGGACAATGTCTGTCCGCATCTGGACGCGGCGCTGGAGCGGGCATTGCAGCTTCTCCAGTTGAAGAAGACCGCGCGGCAGGCGGCGGCAAAGACGTAGCCTGACGCGGCCGCACATCGGCCGGGCTAAATAAAAATTTATTCTTCGCGCACTTTTTATTTTTTCGGCGCCGAAATACCTTGCGCGCGCCGTGAAGTTGCATGAGCTTGCAAGTCTAACTGGGGAATAAAAACTGATGACTTATGCAGACGACACTTCTCCGTTCGACACCCGCGTTCGCGGCCGTTTGTTCCCTCATTCTGTTCGCCGCCGCCCCATCGGTTGAGGCACAATTTATAACCGAGACCAACGGCGGTGCGATTACCATTGATGGCTACACTGGTTCGGGGGGCGACATAGGCATACCCGGCATCCTCAACGGGCTGCCGGTCACCACGATTCGCGGTCTGGCGTTCTACGGACAAACCAGTTTGACGAGCGTGACCATTTCAAACGGTGTCTCTTCAATTGGAAATGCCGCGTTTTATGGCTGCGCGAACATCACCAACATTTCGCTTCCGGGCAGCATGGCCAGCATCGCGGCGAACGCGTTCGAGTCGTGCCTGAGCCTGGGCAGCATCACGATTCCCGCGGGCGTCACCAACCTTGGGGACTCGGTGTTCCTGACCTGCAACGGACTGACCGCGATCAACGTGAGCACAAACAATCCGGCCTACAGCAGCGTCGCGGGCGTCTTGTTCAACAAAGGCAAGACGACGCTCATCGAAACACCGGAACTGGTTGCCGGTAGTTACACGGTTCCCGGCACGGTCACCAGCATCGGAGACAACGCGTTCTACAGTTGCAGCAACCTGACCAGCATCAGCCTTGACAGCAGTTTGACGAGCATCAACGACAGCGCGTTCGCATACTGCAGCGGCCTGACCAGCTTGAGCTTTTCCGGCGATGTCACCAACATCGGTCCCTCCGTGTTCCTCGGGTGCAGCGGCCTGATGGCCATCAACGTGGCCACCAACAATCCAGTCCTTGCCAGCACGGCCGGGGTTTTGTTTGACCATAATCACACGACGCTCATTTTGTATCCGCCGGCGGCGGCGACCAACAACTATGTGATCCCCGGCACCGTCACCAACATTGCGCAAAGCGCGTTTAGTTATTGCAACAACCTCACCAATGTGACGATACCGGCCGGTGTTGAGATCATTGGATCCGAGGCGTTTGAATATTGCCAGAATCTGGTGGCGACGGCGGTGCCGAACAGCGTCACGAACCTCGGGGACATGGCGTTTTATAATTGCACCAGCCTGAGGCAGGCGACAGTCGGGAATGGCGTTACCAGCTTTGGACTGGAGGTATTCGCCAACTGCAGCAGCGCGACCAGCATCACGCTCGGCAATGCCGTGACGAACCTCGGGTCGGAGACGTTCTTGCAATGCTCAAGCCTGCCCAGCTTTGTTCTGCCGGAAAGCGTGACGACCATAGGATTTCAGGCGTTCTCGGTCTGCTACAACCTGAGCAGCATCGCGCTTTCGAGCAACCTCACCACCATCGGAGATTATGCGTTTCAATACTGCGGCCTGACCAACCTGAACTTGCCCGCGAGCGTCACGAATATTGGCGGCTCGGTCTTTCAAGCCTGCCAGTCGCTGACGGCAATCAACGTGGCGGGAAACAATCCGGTGTATAGCAGCGTCGGAGGAGTTTTATTCGACAAAAGCCAGACCACGCTTATCCGTTATCCCGCAGGCATCACCTCAAATGCGTATGCGGTGCCGAATGGCGTCACGAGCATCGCCGACGGGGCGTTTGCGCAATCTTACAATCTCCAAAGCGTGACGTTTCCGGACACGCTCACGAGCATTGGGCAATTTTCGTTCGCCGCCTGCTACGGGCTGACAAGCATCGTCCTCCCGGCCAGCGTCAACAATCTGAGTGAGTTTGCGTTTTCGGTCTGCTACAATCTGAGCAGCGTCTATTGCTACGGCGACGCGCCCGCGGTCACTCCCCAATCGTTTTATGAAATCAGCACGACGATTTATTATCTGCCAGGAACATTGGGATGGGGCACCATGCTGGCGGGCGAGCCAACCGCCGTCTGGTCGCTACCCTCCCCGCTTATTCTTTCGGGCGGCCCGGATTTCGGCGTTCAGGCCAACCGCTTCGGTTTTATCATTTCGTGGGCCGCGAATCTCCCGGTGGTGGTCCAGGCTTCTTCGAACCTGGCGCAAAATGTGTGGGTGCCGATTGCCACGAATACGCTGACGAACGGCGCGTCGTTCTTCAGCGACGCGAGTTGGACAAACACCCCGGTGCGGTTTTACCGGCTGATGGGGCAGTGACGGAGAAAGCGTTAAAACGATAGATCGTTAAAACGGGACAGTTATGTGCTATGGTTCCCTTGAGATTGGGGTAAATGCAAAGCGCCTGAACTTGTCAGGCGGAAACAGGCAACTATGACAAAAAATAAAACCATAAAAATAATTGCGATGCTTTCAAGCGTCGGGCTGGCGCTGGGCTGGTCCACAGGCGCGGTGTTCGCGCAGCAAAATCTGATCAACAACGGGAGTTTTGAGTCCGGCGCGCCGGGCTATAAGAACTTTCCAGAGTGGGACGCAATTGGGCCGGCCGATAACAACAGCGATTACGGCGTCGCCACAGCAAGCGTTTCTCCCGATGTGGCGGAACAGGGGACGAATTACGCCTATTTCCACGGAGATCCCACCGATGATTCGCAGGATTGTCTCGGACAGACCGTTAACCTGACCGTGGGGGCGCAATACACCATCAGCTATTATCTGGGGACGGACGGCACCACGCTCGGATCGGGCGCGGAGATGTATGTGGTCATCGGCACGTCTTTTGGCATTGATTATTCCCAGGATGTGCAACTGACGGACTACGAGCCAAATTCTTCAAACGCCCTGCCCTATCAAAAGTTCACCTCGATCATCACTGCGACGAATGCCAACCCGATTTTATCGTTCCATGGATTTGACGCGACAAGCGCCATCCTGTTGGACAACGTCTCCATGACGCTGGTGGTTCCGTCGCCGCCGCAATTGAACGTCAAGGCTGCCCCGACGAACATGCTCGCCTTCACCTGGACTTCGCCAACCAATGGGTATCGGCTTCAGGCCAATGCGTCGCCGGGCACAACCAATTGGACGACGTTGACGAACGCGCCGGTGACGGTCGGCTCCAGCAATCAGATTGTTTTGCCTGCGCCGGGAAGCAATTTGTTTTATCGGCTCACTTTGCCATAGGTTTAACCACAGATGGCCGTCCTTTCATTTTTGGTACGGTCTTCGTTCCGTCATGCGTAAAGCCGCCGCGATGTATTCAGGCCGGTTCAGGCAGCCCGGCCCTTGGCGAATGCGCCCGCCAATTGCCCGACCAAACCGGCAAAGGGCATATCGAGGGCCGCATACAGATCGCCTGCCTTTGGACCCGCGTTGTCCTTGAGCATTTCCACGGCCGCGGTGCAATAGTCGATGACGACCACGCCCGCTTGAACCATGCGCAACAGACCGGTGATGCGTTTGGTTTCGCTGAAAGTGCCGGAGGCATCAATCACGCCATAGGCATCATAGCCAATCCCGCTCGCATGAATGGCGGGCAAAGCCAGACAGACCTCGGTTGAAACGCCGGCGATAATGAGCTTCTTGCGCCCGGTAGCTTCCACGGCCTTGGCAAACCGGGGTTCGTCGAACGCGTTGACCGTGGTTCGATTAATGATTGAAATTCCAGGCAACGCTTGCGTCAGCTCTGTAATCGTAGGACCCCACATTTCCGGCGAGGTGGCGGTCACGATGATCGGCACGCCCAACACCCTGGCCGCCTTCGCGAGCCCGACGACATTGTGGGTCAGTTCCCCCACGGGGATGTCTCTGACCCCGGTGAACAGGCCTACTTGATGGTCGATAAGAAGCAGAGCGGCATTGTCCGGCGTGAGTCGCTCATGATATTTTTTGGCGATGTTGGTTTCCATAGATTCTGTCCTTTCATTTTTTGCAACTCCATCCCAAATGGAATGGTCATCACTACCTCACCATACCTGCGAGGTGGATTCGGCGGAAATATCTTGTTGCTTGGCTCACCATACCGGTTGGGTATACTAGGGGAAATGGAACTTCGCCATTTGCGATATTTCGTGGCGGTCGCCGAAGAGCAGAACGTAACGCGCGCGGCGATGCGGCTTCACGTGTCGCAGCCGCCGTTAAGCAGACAAATCAGGGATCTGGAGGACGAGCTGGGCGTCGCGCTTTTTGATCACCACGCAAACGCAGTACGGCTTACGGAAGCCGGCCGCGTTTTCCTCACGGAGGCCCGCACGATTTTGCAACGCGCGGAGGGAGCCGTGCAAATGGCAAAGGATGTGGCCGGAGGAAAGCGCGGCGAAATTCAGATTGGCTACGCGCCGTCATTGACGGTCGAACTCCTGCCGCGCGCGCTGAGATATTTCCGAAGGTCCAACCCTGGTGTGCGCGTGCGGCTTCACGATTTGTCCACGCAGGAAATGTTGCACGGTTTGAGGGATGGAAAGCTCCAAGCGGCCCTGCTGGTGCGGACGCCTCCAAAGATGCTGGCGGGATTGGTTTTCGAGGAATTGCAGCGTCTGGCGGTTTGCGTCGTCCTGCATCCGGCGCATCCGCTGGCGCGGGCGCGCAGAGTCGGCCTGGAACAAGTCGCCAAGGAGCCTCTCAACGCCTTCACGCTTGCGGACTATCCAGAGCATCAGGCGTGGATTGCCGGCTTGTTCGCGCCCCTGAACCGCCCGCCGCAGATAGTCGAGGAACACGACAGCTTCACCAGCCTCATTGCGGCGGTGGAATCGGGCCGGGGCGTCGCGGTGATTGCGCAATTACCCAATGGTCTTGCAAGCTCGCGATTAAAGGTTCGCCCGTTGCAACCCGCACCACCCCCGCTCGGAGTCGGCATTGCGTATCGCAAGAAATTTCGCTCAACGGTAACGAACAACTTTATAGACGCGGTGAAGCGGGGAAAGGTTGACTGACGGAAGCCACCGTGGAAGCAGGCGGAAACGAAGGGGGTAAGGCGGCGTTTCAATTACCCTGGTTGATCACAATACGCGTGCCGCTCAAACAGATCACCGTGGCCGCCAGGAAAAGGATGGCCGCCAAAATCGTGCGCTTGCGGCGCTGAGGCTTGAACGCTTCGAGGCCCGAAAGCATCAGGAAGGTCAGGCTGAAAAGCGTGGTCATGATTCCGCAAAAGCGGCAAGCCCGAAGCACCGGCCACTGCGTGGCATTCGCCAGGGATGCCAAAAATAGCAGGATGCTCAGTGCCAGGAGCGCGGTATCGCCGCTGAATATCAACCGGAGGTTGGAATATGGTGTTTTCATAAGGTGCCCTGTCCTGCGGACGATAACTGTTTCAATGCACGGATGTACATCAGGGCTGTATCGGTTGAAAGCGGGTCGGGCTTTAGCGAAATATTTGACCGGCAAGATGGTAGCGCACGGCCACAAAACCTGCACCCATTAGTGAAGGGTTAAAACGTTAAATCGTTAGATCGTTAAAATGGGGGCGGGCTCAATATCCCACGCGATAGAATGCTTTCGCCGCCGGCACATTCGTCAGAACAAAGACCGCATTTGTGTTCGTGGCGGTGAAGGTCTGGTAGTTTGACCAGGTGGTGAGATTCGTGCTGCTTTGAATGGTGTATGGCAGGGTGGGAAAGAGGTTGGTGGCCATCAGATTAAAATTGGCGCCGCTGTGCGCCAGTTCCAATTCGACGGCAACGCTTTGCCAGGCCGCGGCGGCCGTCAATATGTCCACCTTCGTGGTGGGGTGGACCGGATCCCAGAACACGTAGTCCGCCCCCGGCCCGGTGAAACTTTTGTTGGTCAGATTCGGGTCTTGCAACGCGCCGATGGAATCGTTTGAAAACCCAAATGCCGGAAAGTTGCTCAAAATAATGCCGAAGGCCAGGTTGTTGTTCTCCAGATAAATGCGCAATCCGGAATGTTGTTGCATGACGTTGGTGACAGTGGACGCGAGCATGGTGTTGAACACGGCCACCTTCGAATCCACATAGTTTGAATAACCGACCGGAGTGCCGACGAATGACGGGGTCTGACCCACATTGGCCAGATTGCCCACCAGAATTTCGCGCGCTCCGTTGGTGAAAAGGACGCTGACGGCGTTTGAAATGTTCAGCACGGCATTCGAAACCACATTGCTCCAGGCGGCATTATTAACGCCCAGACCGGCGTTCTGCAGAAAATCATTTCCGGCGGAGACGACGGTGAAAAGACCCGACGATAGATTCGAAGATGCCGGCAAACCGGCAATCTGGGTCAGCAAATCCGAGGTGGTGCTCCCGGATATTGCAAAATTGTTCGAGGGATTGTAGGGCAGCCCCAGGTTCGTGGACAAATACTCGACCCAGAGCGGGCCGTTGCAGAAACGCCCGTTAAAATAGTTCGAAGCATTCGTTCCGCTCGGGGGGTTCCGTCCAGTGTCCGACAGGCTGTCGCCGAAAACGTACAACGCCGTAAATGAACGGCCCGTCGTGGCCGCGAAAAGGAGCGCCAGCAGAATCGCCGGAAGAATCAAAGTCCGCACAGTCGCCGTGTGCCTCACAGCCGGTGTCGTTCGCAAATGGTCGGAACGCATGGAGCCATTACAAAAGGTTGGCGGGAAAAAGCCAGCAGAAAAGTGTCGGGTTAATTACGGGCGAAGGCGAAGCCTTCATCCATGATGAAGGGTTAAAACGTTAAATCGTTAGATCGTTAAAACGGGGGGAAACTCCACAGAAGCAAATGGAGGACACCAAGGAGGCATTTTTAACCGCGAAATAAGCCAAATACGCGAAACAGGCGGAGAATTTAGCGTCAAAGAACGGGCCATCGGGGCGGGCAATAGAAGCCAATTACGATTGACAATTGCGGCCGGGCGCGACATAAAAAGTCATCGGAAGGCACGCATGGAATCACCTATTATCATTTTCGGAGCGATAGGGCTGAGTGTGGCTATTACGGTGCTTGTTGCAATCGTGCTGGCTCGTGGCCTGCGGGGAAATAAATCACGCCGTTCTGGAGGGTCGGGTGATGGCGGCGGCTTTTGGGGGTGGTTTGGCGGCGACACGAGTGGAACTGATTCCTCTGGGCATCAATCAACCCACCACGGCTCGTCGCATCACGGCAGCGGGGACGGGGGAGGCGGACATCATGGTGGAGGTTTTGATGGTGGTGGACATGGAGGCGGGTTCGGAGGCGGACATCATTAGGAGGCGGGTGATTTCACGCGAAGGCGCGAAAGCCAAACTGGCCAAAGCAATTTTTTGAATACTGAATCAACCGACAGATGCCATATGAATGATATCGCAAAGTATATCAAAAATCAGACAGCCGGACATGCCGCGGTTTGCAGGGTGTTACAAACGGAGATTGACGCCGTCCTTACCAAGGCGACTTCAAAGATATGGCACGCGATTCCGGTCTGGTTCATGGGAGAGAATCCCGTGGTTGGATTTGGTGTCACATCAAAGAAGGGGGTGAACCTTCTGTTCTGGAACGGCCAATCATTGGGGGAGCCTGTCCTCAAGGCGGCCGGCAAATTCAAGGCGGCGCAGGTTCAGTTCACAAACGCATCCCAAATTGACGCAAAAGCACTCCGGCGGTGGCTCAAAAAGGCTGGAACGGACATCTGGGATTATAAAGGACTCCGCAAGCGAAAGTTAAAAGTACCTGGCAAATGATCGCCGGTGCAAAGGCACATCTGCCGCAGATCATGCCGAATCTTCAGGGAGCACCGCTGCAATTGACAAATGGCGGTGGTTGGTGCATGGTCTTCGCGTCGGTGATAGGTAGGAGGCGATCTGATTGTTAAAATCGGGTCGGAACAGACAAACTATATGGACGTTAAATCGTTTAACCCCGACACAGGGCCGTCGGGGCAGGTCGTGAAACCGTTACAACGGGCACGGCGCACGTGGTCAGAAACGCTCGCCCTCATCCCGGCCTTGTTGGCTTCCCAAGCCCGCCACGAGTCAGTTGCCCAACATGGGACGTGCGATTCGCGCATTGTGGTCCCCAGAAGAAGGAGAAACGATTTCCGCGTCGGTTGCATGGTCAGTGCCCAGGATGCAGGAGCCGGCGGATGACGACGGGTATCGACGCATGGCGACGCATAAGAAAATTTTTGATGCGGCCAACGAAAGGAGATGGAAATGTATCGACGTAAGTCGTTGATTTCTCACTTAGCCATGCCGGTGCGAAACCCTCATCTATTCGCAAGCGCATGATAACAAGAGAATTACGTCCGAAAAGCAATGTGCCTTTACAAGTGGTTGATTTTTCGCCGGTTAGCACCAGTTTGCATGATTTTGCACCCCATTTCTCAGTCAGAAGGGTTTGGTTTCTCGCCGGTTGCGAAGATTTGACCGGAATAATTCTCGGGCGAAGCCTACACCCAATATCGCGGGAAGCTGAAAGACACGAATTAACACGAATGGGAGGCGGAGAGATTGGGAACATCTTGCCCAAGGCAGGCCCTCTGGGAATTGGGCCAATCGTTGGGCTGAGTGATTTAATCCCCTTGGGATTGGCGGGCAGCCACCAAGCGCAAGTGGTTGATTTTCAGCCCAAGCGTCGGAAAAAGTCGGATTCTGTCGCATTATGTCGGATTCGAAATGGCGGCAAGCTGCTTGGGCGAGACGCCCAAGCGGACCCGCGAGACGCGGGTGCTACCCAGAGCTTCGGATCAATGGACGCAAGTGGTTGATTTCCCGCATATTCGCAGGCGAAAAGTTGTGAAAGGGTTGACAGGAGCAGCGGGTTCCCCCACCCTGCCCTGCGATGCGGTCGGGCCGTCGGGCAGACGGTTGCGAGGATTTTCCACCGGTTGTGCACGGGGATTTCGAGGCCGCATCAGGCGCGCGACCAAATGGCCAAACCAAAAGAATAAAATATGAGGCAAGTTTCTGTCGTGGTTAAAACGGTAGTTTCGCTGGCGGCGGTGTCGCTGCTGGCAGTGTCGT
>DATMLG010000317.1:0-9565 GCA_035570675.1 Verrucomicrobiia bacterium
TGGTTCATGCCGTCTTCGCTCTGGCCATGTAGCCAGGAGGGACATGTTTTTGTTCCGCCGTGTGACCGCCGCCGCCAGTTCTGCCTTGCCTGGCTGGCGCGCGGCGCAACGCGGGCGGCAACATGGCATCTGCGAACTGGCCAATTTTTTTAAACATTCCCCCGGTCCGCTCTTGCCCATAGACCAGTCCCGACAGTTGCCGATTCGCGAAGTGTCCGCATCATCGCTTGCGGAAACGCAACTGCGGTGTTTCATCCGGCGCTGCTTCCGTCAGGCCCGGACCTGCGGGACGTTACGAATTCAAGCGGATGTTTATGGATTCATTGCATTTCAACCAGGAGAAACCGCAACAGTGCCGGACGAAACTCATCTTGAGAAACCCCCGGGATGCGCAAGGCGGGCGCATCGTCTTGCGTTCAACAGAGCCGGGGTAAAAAACTGCATCTCACGTTTGCTCAGGCAGCAACGCATTGCTTTTCAAGCGAGCCAAATACAACCAAACCAGAAGCAGACAACCACAAGCAACCTATGAAAACCATGACTCGGTGCAAAATACTGTTGGCGTTTCTTGGATTGATGACCGTGCCAGCGGCGATAAAAGGTGACACGATAATCAATAATTTTAACAACGGGTTCGATTACATGGCCAACGGTGTTCCCGGTACCATGTGGGACGGCGTGTATCTGGGATTTGGTGACGTCTTCGGCGGAAGCGATGGCGGCGATATCGGCGTCACCCTGCAGGCCAATGAAACTGCCAACCCGGGTTTCCTGACCATTCAGGACAACTTCACCGACTGGGCGGGAGCCAACGATGACGGATTCTTTCTTTACAAGGTCGTCGCGGGCGATTTTGATGTTTCCGTCGAGAACGTCGAGCCCTTCGACAATTCCGATCCCGCCAACAACCACATGGGCGGCCTGATGGCGCGGGCTTTCCCCACCAATGGTCCACGTTGGAGCGCGCCGTTTAACGGAGCGGAAAACTGGCAGGCCGAGTTCCGGTTCCAGGCATTCAATATCGATGAAGACATACGATTTACCACCAACGGGGCCGATCACGACGCCTATATCACCGTTCCCGGTATCAATACCAATAACAACATCAACCGTTATTTGAGAATCACCCGCGTGGGGAATGTCTTCAGCTTTTATACCAAAACCAACCAACCGGACGCGTGGACGCTTCACGGCAGTCTGACGCGTGGCGACCTTGCCGGTGTTCCGATTCAAGTCGGCCTCGCGGACGCGACCTTCGGGGATGGGACCGGGGGCGGGGCTCAGCCCCCACCCGTGACCTTCTACACGGATTTCGAACTGACCGGAACCAACGTGGTGGCGGCGCCCACCCTCCCCGCAAATCCCACCGGGCTTGCATCCAGTGTGACGAGTGTCACTAATCAGACGTACACATGGACGCCGGGCGCCGGCAGCGCGGGGAGCGTTTTGGTTCTGCGTCAAGACAACCCGCTGTCATTGCAACAAAAGCCGATCAATGGTTATACCTACACCGCCAGCAACCATTTCGGGTCCGGGGATGATCTTGGCGGCGGCATTTATGTGGTATTTGCCGGTGCGGGCAACAGCGTGACGGTGAGCGGTTTGAGCACCACCAATCACACGTATTATGCGGCAGTTTATTCCTATTCCGGGTCCGGTGCCTCGACCGTTTATGGGGCGGCTCCGGCGACCGAATCCAATGTGGGCCCCAACCAATACGTTGCCATCAACTTTACCACGAAACCCACACTTGGCGTTTCGGTGGGTGGCATCGCCTTGCCGTTTCTGACGGCAAACGACGCGTTTGGGGACACGGACAGTGTTCCCAGTGGAAACGCGATCTGGTCTTCCACGGCCAACACGATTGCGACGGTCTCGGTCGATGGCACCATCAATGGTGTGGGGGTTGGCACGGTGCAAATTATTGCCTCCTACAGTGGTTTGAGCGTCACCAATTCCGTTACAGTTCACGCTCCGGCCTATACCGACAGCTTCGGCACATCGCACGATTACCTCGCCAACGGTCTGCCGGGAACAACCTGGAACGGCCTTTATTTGAAGGGGAGCGATATTCCCAATGCAAGCTATAACCCGCCGCTGGCGAAGACGACGGTGTTCAATGCCAATACAACGAGCAATGACGTGCTCTCCATCACGGCGGCAAATTCGGGCTGGCAGGGTGCGCAGGACAACGGTCCCTTCCTGTTCCAGAATGTTCCGGGAGATTTTGAAGCATCGGTTCACATCACCGGATACAGCATCTTGAATTATGAATTCGTCGGCCTGCAGGCGCGTGCTTACAGCCTGGCGGACAACGCCTCGCCTAGTGGACCCGGTTTTTCGGAGAATTTCGTGGATTGGCTGCGATTCGACGAATTTAGCGTCACTACATCGACCTTCAACACCCTGAATGGCGGTAACACTGAAACCGATAACAAGGATGGTGAAACCAACAATTATTGGCTGTTGATGGTGCGTGACAGTGGAACCAACTTTTATTTCTTCAAAAAGGCGAACTTGACCGACCCGTGGAAATTCCAGCCGACACAGACCATAATCCGGCCTGATTTGGCGGGGGTTCCCTTGCAAGTGGGTCTGGTCCAATCAATGTTTACGGGGACATTTGGCCAGGTGCAATTCGACAGCTTCGCCCTCGACGCCGCAAACATCTCCGGTGGTACGCCGCCTTCCGCCACCAGGGGTTTCACGATCGCCCTGAATCCAACGTACACCCAGGCGACCCTGAACTGGATACCGGGAACCAACAGCAATGGCAGCGTCCAGACAACCATGGTAATCATGCGCAAGGGCGCGCCGGTTACCGCGCAGCCTTACTTCGGAATTCTGACGGGAACTCCGGGAGTCCCTGACACTTTCGGGGACAGCACCGACTTCGGCGGCGGCAACTTCCTGGTCTATCGCGGCACGGGGAGCAACACCGTGGTCAACGGCCTGGTTCCAGGAGTGCAGTATTACGCGGCTGTTTACGGCTTCTCCAGCTCCAGCACGACCAAGTCCTTCAACCTCCTCGGCTCCGCCTCTGCGGTCACCCCACCGGTGGCTCTCACGGGCATTACGGCAACCTTGCCGGGCACCGGCATTCCCGTGAATGGCATCGGCCTGCCGGTCGTCACCGGACAAATTTTGGGTGGCGGCACGCTCGATGTCTCCACAGGAGCGGTAATCACTTCCGGCAACTCGAACATCATGGTTTCGACCAGCGGCGTGATCACCGGTCTTGCCATCGGTACCGCCACGAACACCGTCACCGTCGTTAACGGCACCAACACCTTCAACACGACACTCGTGGCCACGGTCCGTGCTCCAAGTTACACGGATAACTTCGGAACCTCCCACGATTACGTCGCCAACGGCGCTACCAACTCAAGTTGGGACGGTGTTTATGCATACCCTAAATTCACCATTCCCGACACAACCTTCGTATCAGACGGATCCGCAGATGTTTTCACAGCCGATGCGAATGTCACGAGCAATAATGTTCTGACCATCACGAGCGAAAATGTCGGCTTTGAGAATCCTCAAGACGACGGATTCTTCCTGTTCAAGTACGTGCCGGATGATTTTCAAATGGCCGTGCATATCAGCGCATCCTTGCTGGACACCAACGGCGCTCCCATCGCCGCGTATAACTATCCGGGACTCCTGGCCCGGCCGTATCGCATTTCCACGAACGGGATCCCCGGAGCGCCCTTCTACACAAACGTGCCAGACTCCTTCGTTACCTGGGCGCGGTTTGACGAATTCGGCATCGGCACGCGCGCTGAATTAATCATCAGAGGCGGCACCACGTCGCTGCCCTCGGCGGACGTTGGCGACGAACAACGCTGGCTGCTGATGGTCCGGCACAATGGAACCAACTTCACCTTCTACCAGAAGGCGAACTTGACGGACCCGTGGCAGCCGGGACCTACCGGTCAGCAATTCAATGTGACCAACTTTGTAAACTTGCCGATGCAGGTTGGCATCATGGAAGGAGGGTTTGACAGCGGGAACGTTGTGACCGGGCAGTTTGACAGCTTCAGCCTGGATCTTGGCCAACCGATCTTGGACGTCTCCTCCTCCGGACGAAACATCATCCTGAGCTGGCCGGCACTGAGTGGTTACACGTTGCAATCCACATTGGGCCTGGCGCCGTCCAGCTGGCAGCCGGTTTTAACTTCACCAACCACGGTGGATGGTTTGAATACGGTGACGCTGCCTGCCACCAACAATGCAGCGTATTTCCGCCTGGTACATTAATGAGTCCAACAGGCTGTTAAGGACAAGCGGGGGCGGAGCAAATGCTTCGCCCCCGCCCAGTTGAACAAGAAAATGATATGATGATCAGACACGCCGCCAAAAGCGGGAAAAGCCGGGGCAAGTTGAAAGGCAGGGCTCCCAATCGTTCGACCGCCTTCACTCTCATTGAGTTGCTGGTGGTGATTGCCATCATCGGCATCCTGGCGTCGCTGTTGTTGCCCGCACTTTCCCGAGCCAAGGTCAAGGCCGTTCGCACCAAATGCATGAGCAATATCAAGCAAATCGAGGTTGCCGAATACATATATGCCGAGGACAACAATGACAAATTGCCCGACATGAAACCGATCGGCGGTGCTCCGCAATATTGGCCATGGGACATTCCGGATGACCCGACGATGAGGACGATGCTGATAAACGGCTGCACGCGGGATGTTTTTTATGATCCGGGCTTTCCGCAACAAAATATCGATGCCGCCTGGAACTACGATCCCCATGTTACCGGTTATTGCTATGCGTGGCAAAATACACCTTCACTCGAAATAACGAATCAAAATCGTTTGATTGTCCCCACCTCCATCACGGACACAACCAAACCGGGAAGCCCAACTTATGGGGCGCCGGTTTCAGGTAACCGCCCGTTGACCGCGTGCGCTACAATGTGCTCGAGTGTGCTTAACCCCACTCAGGCTCAGGCCAACACCTACCAATGGATCGGCATTACGGGCGGTCTCCTCGGAGGAACATTCAAGCACCAAACTTCCCACCTGAACGGTAGAATGCCCGCGGGCGGCAACATCGGGATGCTGGACGGCCACGTCGAATGGCGCTTTTTCCAGAACATGAGTCCCCGGACCGTTTTCAATGACGGCGCGGCTGCTCCACTTCCTGTCTTCTGGTGGTAAGTTCGGCCGCTAGGTAATACGCCGCGTCATGTAATTGGCGGAGTGTAGCGCTCGCTCTTTAACCATTGTTGTATAAGTGGTTATGGATTGATTTGACGGGCGAACAACATAAAGCGATTGAAACCATCCAGCCGTGAATCGTGACGCAGGCCGATAGAGGGGTCGTACGGTTGGGTAATTTGTGAACAAAATGACGGCTTATCGAACTCGCCCTTGGGCGTATGGGGAGGTTTTACCGACCGCATGAGCCGTTGGAAGATTGACTCCGCAATCAACTTCCCCCTGATCCAGCGTTGAGAATAAGAGAATTCCGTTGCCAGTCATTGAATTCGGAGAACCAAACCCGCGAGGTCGCATGAAAGAAATAACGAGAAACTTTATGCTACGACCGTCGTCGGTGGTCCTTGGTGAAAGTCCCCATAAAAAACTTCATGTGCAGGTTAAAATCTGAATGCTCCATGAATTGAAAATTTTTAATCATTGATGCTTTGGGGTGAGGGCGGTCTGCGTAACCCAATACGAGCCAATGACTCGTGATGGAACAGCACACCCATCAGCAAATTAGACTGAGCCGATGAAATCCCTGACGCCGGCCGATTGGATAGGGGTAGTTGAAACCGAGTTGTTCGCACAGACCTATCGCAGCTACGGTCTGGTGACCGTACGCCACTTGGTCTAGTAAATTACGGCCACGGCTGAGTCGTTCGAGAATGGTCGGAATTCTCGTTGCGTTTGGTGCGGGCATCCCAACCACAAATCGCGGCAAGCCTCGCGGCTGGACGAGGTAATCATTGTTTGGGACGCGGCGAAATAAATGCGCGGTCAGAACGCGAAAAGGCGCCTATTGGCTCGCTCCGCAGGCACGCCCCACCCCCCAAGCCCGTCTCCCCTTCGGGCACCCTTTGGCACCGGCCACCCATCGACATCCACCACGGGCGAGGTGTGGCGTTCCTTTTCGCCTCGCGCTGTGGTAGGCGGCTGTCGGTCCATCGCGAGCCAAAAGGCCTGACGTCGAATCTGGGCAAAGAAGCGGCGGTTAATTCTCGAATCCAGCGCGTCGGGAAGGAAACCCCTTATTTATCGGGCTTTTCTCCACGGCTATGCCGAGCTGCTACACTTTTTGCGACAGTTTGGGATCAGTTTTGACCAGCTCAAACGTGGTCATCTCATCCCAAAGTTCATCGATCTGCCGCGGCGTGAGTTTCGACAGGGCAAGGACCGCAGCTTGGGCTACCGGTCGTGGCCGCCGGCGACCACGCTTCCACGCCCGAACTTCCCAGCAGGACTTCAGAAGCAGGTCTGCCGTTCGAGCGGTACCACAACGGTCAATCAAATCATCCAAGGCGACCTTGAAAAGACCATCAGGAATCCCGCCCCACCGCAAAAGCTGGTTGAAAACTTCGTAAGAACTATCCATGCATCAGCTTGCTCCGTAAAAAGTAGAAAATCAACCCCATCCGCGAATCAAATAGGCAATCTTTCCACTGTTTTCTAACGCACTACCAGGAGAACAAAGCCTTGATATGTAACATAAAGGGCGCAAGCCGTCCTTTTTTGACCGTAGGGTGCGGCCCGTTTATTCTTCCCCTGTTGCCGTTTTGGGCTCCCCCACGATGGAAGGCCCAAATTCATCCGAGCGGCCTGCGCCTGGGCGTGTTCGTTAGTCAGGTGCCCGTAAACCTTGCCGATCAGAATCCCCCCGTCCTTGCCCCACCCACCGGGCAATCGTCATGAAGTCAATACCGCTCATGACGGCGTAACTGATGAAGTGATGCCGGCAGTCGTGAAAGCCGAACCGTTGCAGATGCTCCGGCAGCACCCTTTCCTTGGCCTCCAACCGCGCGCCCTGGCATTGCGGGCAAGGCTTTCGGCGCATCCTTGCCAAACATGACCTTCTTGCAGTCCTGGCAAATACAGCCGGACGCCGCCCGGGTCAGCAGCAGTGATTCCCGGAAGGTCTTGGCATGCTGATCCTTCCCGCTTTGCGGACTGGGAAAAACCCACTTCGGCTTCGGTTCGCAGAGGGCGTTTATCGCGTTCATCGCAATCAGATGCTTTTCCAGCTCCACGTTGAAATCCACCCGCCGGGCTTCCCGGTTCTTGGTGTCCGCATCCGCACCGATGGTGAGCAGCTTGTGGTCGAAATCCACATCAGCCCAACGGAGCTTGACCGTTTCCTGTTCGCGGGCACCGGACAAAGCCAGCAGCCGGATGTAGCCGGCAAACTCCGCGCCGTTCCGTGAAGCCGTCAGCGCCGCTTGGCAGAACAAATCAACATCTTCACGGGTGAAGAGGTGCCGGGCCTTCTTCCCGCTGCGTTGCCACGCGATGCCGTCCACCGGCAGGGTTTTGATGAATCCGTCCACCCGGGCTGACTTGAGCACATTACGAAGCACCACCAAGGCCAGGTTGCAGGTGCGATTGGCCTTGCCGCGTTCCTTGAGCTTCTGCAGGTGGGCGGTGACGTGGTAGGGCCGGATCTTGTCCAGGGAAAGCTGCCCGATGGTTTCGCGCAATTGCTTGAGGTGGACGCGCTCCGTCACCAGTGTCCCCGCCTTCTTGCCCGAGGTCGCCAACCGCTGCTCATATGTCTTTTCAACGTAATCGGCAAACTTCGGGCACCGGCCGATGTGACGCAGCCGGTCCTCGCCCCGCTCCACCAGCACCGTGCGGAATTCCTCCTGTGCCGCCGCGGCGGTCCCGGCTTTCAGCGGCACCCATTTGACCGACTTTTGCCCAACGTCGTCCTCGACGGTGATCCGGGCCACAAATTTGCCGTTGCGCCTCCAGAGCCCGCGAATTGCGTGCTTGCGGTTGTCCAGAACCTTGGTGTATCTGTACCGGCGTGAGTTTGAACTTGAACCAGTTTCATTGCCCGGCGTTGCCCTGCGTTTCATGCGGCAACACTGCCGCAAGCACTGTCGCAAGTGTCAAGCTCGATCAGCAAATAAATCCTAAGTTGTTGATTTACAGGTTGCCCGCGTGGCGGAATTGGCAGACGCGCTAGATTCAGGTTCTAGTGAGTAACATCGTACAGGTTCAAGTCCTGTCGCGGGCACCATTTCAATTTCACAAGGCATGAGAA
Organism: Verrucomicrobiia bacterium; assembly: GCA_035570675.1. Taxonomy (GTDB): domain Bacteria; phylum Verrucomicrobiota; class Verrucomicrobiia; order Limisphaerales; family Pedosphaeraceae; genus DATMLG01. The sequence goes on from DATMLG010000317.1 coordinate 8,248, forward strand.
AAAAATTCGCCAGGGCGGGTCTCAGAAAATTCATGCTGCCGGCGCTGCTGCTCCTCGCGCTCCTCCTGCTCTCCGCCGACGCGCAGTTCCGCCGCCGGGGCGGTTTCGGTCGAAGCTACGGCGCCGACTCCCCCGAGGCCATCCAGGAGCAGGAACAGATGCAGCAGGCGCTCAATCCCAATTTCAAGGAGGACGTCTTCACCTTTGCCCGGCTTGTCTTCGACGCCGACGACAGCGGATACCTCGGCGGCGGACGCCGATGGGAAGACGACAGTCCGGAGGCGGACTTGAACCTCACCTTCCGCCTTTTCCAGGTGACCAGCCTCAAAATTCGACCCGGCCTGAACTACATCAACATCACAACCGGCGAACTTGAGCGTTACCCCTTCGTTTACATGGCCGCCTCCGGCCGTCTGGTCTTGAGGGACCAAGAAGTCACCGATCTGCGCCGCTATTTGCTCAATGGCGGCTTCCTCATGGCTGATGATTTTTGGGGCGACGACCAGTGGGATCATTTCTACGGCCAGATGAAGCGCGTCTTTCCCGACCGCGAACCGGTGGAATTGTCGCTCGATGACCGCATTTTTCAAACGGTGTACAATTTCAAGCAGGAACCGCAGATGCCGAGCGTCGGTTCCTTTCTCCAAACCGGCCAGTCCTTTGATCCTTACTGGCCCTACGGCAACAAGGATCATGGCCCCCATTATTATGCGATTTACGACGACAAACATCGCATGATGGCCGTCCTCTGCCATAACAACCATTTTGGCGATGGCTGGGAGCATGAAAGCGAAGACCAGCGATATTTCGAGAGGTTCTCCGAGAAGATGGCTTATCCGATGTTCATCAATATTGTCTATTACGCAATGACCCATTGACCGGCCTGGCGCGCAATGACCCTCCGGTCGGCGCCAAACATCCCCTTGCCGGGTGCGGATGGATTTGCTATGACAAGAGCGTCCGAGTGCGGGTGTGGTTCAATGGTAGAATGTGGCCTTCCCAAGGCTGAGACGAGGGTTCGATTCCCTTCACCCGCTCCATTTATCATCAAGGACTTGCAAGTCACCGCAGTGAAAGTGCAGTAGAATCAAACTGGAAGAACCAATCGCAAGAAGAGCGAAGATCAGGGAAGAGGAAGAGCTTTCAATGGGAAGCGCCTAAGAAAATCCCAGCCGATGAAATGGGAATTACAAACCGCCAGCTTTTATCCGCTTTCATCCGCCACCCTAACGAAGCGCGGCCTGGCAGCCATCCAATCACCACGTAAGCCCAACGGCCTTTCTCATTGCATCTTCGAATGCCTGATCGTCGAGGCTTT
>DATMLG010000318.1:0-6559 GCA_035570675.1 Verrucomicrobiia bacterium
TCTTCACCGGACCCGCTACCGTTACGCCTCACCGGTGAAGCAAAGCTTCAACGAGGTGCGGCTGAAACCGCTTTCCAATCCGGAACAGACGCTGAACACGTTTCTGCTGAAGGTGCTGCCCGCGACGCGGCTGAACCATTACACGGATTTCAACCTGAACGTGGTGCATCATTTCGAAATCACGGAGCCGCACACCGAGTTGCAGGTGGAAAGCAAGCTGCAGATCACGACGCATCCGCGTCCGCCGCTGGAGTTGAACGCCACGCCGTGGCCGCTGGCGCGGATTGGCGAGGCACTGCCCGGCACGCGGGCCCATGAGTTCATGGGCGCGAGCCGGTTCGTGGATGACTCGCCGGAAACCTGGCGGCTGGCGGTGGAAGCGACCCAGGGACAGACGGACACCTGGCAGGCGTCGCTGGCCATCATGCGTTTTGTGAAGGAGCACCTGACGTACATGTCACATTCCACCTCGGTGCATACGCACATCCGCGACGTGCTGCGGGACAAAAAGGGTGTTTGCCAGGATTTTGCGCACGTCATGATCGGACTTTGCCGCGCGATGAAGATTCCGGCGCTGTACGTGAGCGGCTATCTGGCCACGGAAGAGGCGAGCGCGACGCATGCGTGGATGGAGGTCTATATTCCGGGCATCGGCTGGCGCGCGCTGGACCCGACGCATAACCGGCAGACGGACGACCAGTACGTGAAGATTGCCGTCGGCCGCGACTACGCCGACGTGGCGCCGGTCGCGGGAACGTACATCGGGACGACGGAACGGAAGCTGGAGGTGGAAGTGAAAATTGAGAAGGCGCAGTGAGACGGCGCAGACCGTCAGGCAGGAACAGTTCCCACGGCAATTAATTTTGAAAACCGCTGGCGCGCAGCGGCCCAGGCGTCGGCGGTTTTGGGGTCGGGTTCAAACGGACGCACTTCAAAGGAATCACGCACCACAGCACGGAGTTCGGCGAGGTTGATGACTTCGGCGGACGCCTGGGCTTGGACGAGAACGTTGCCGAGGACGGTGGCTTCCACGGGGCCGGCCAGCACGGGGCGGTCGCAGGCGTCGGCCGCGAACTGATTGAGCAGATGATTTTGCGAACCGCCGCCGACGATGTGGATGACTTCCATCTTGTTTCCTGTCAATTCCTCGAGGCTGGAAAGCGTGACCTGATATTTCAAGGCAAGGCTTTCGAGCGCGCAACGGACGATCTGGCCTTCCGTTTCGGGGACGGGCTGGCCGGTTTCACGGCAATACGCCTGGATGGCCGCAGCCATGTCCGGCGGATTCATGAAGCGCGCGTCGTCAGGATCGACCAATGACCGGAGCGCGGGGGCGTCGGAGGCAAGGCGGACGAGTTCGGCGTAATCGCAACTGCGGCCACGGGCCTCGAAGGCGCGGCGGCATTGCTGGACGAGCCAGAGGCCGGAGATATTTTTGAGGAGGCGATAAGTGAAATTGACGCCGCCTTCGTTGGTGACGTTGAGTTCCAAAGTGCGCGGGGTGAGCGAGGCGCGGGGCAGCTCGGCGCCCATGCACGACCAGGTACCGGAGCTGAGATAGGCCCAGTTGGTTTTGCCGGTGTGCAGCGTGGGGACGGCGGCGACGGCGGAGGCGGTATCATGCGTGGCGGGCGCGATGACCACGGCGGAAGCGAGACCGGTTTTCTCGGCCAATTCCGCGCGCAACGGGCCGAGCTTGCTGCCGGGCGGCACAATTTCGGGGAAAATATTTGTGGGCAAATCGAATTGCTTGAGAAGGTCGAGCGCCCAGCCGCGGCGGGACGGATCCACGCATTGGGTGGTGGTGGCATTCGTGAATTCGCACACTCGCGCGCCGGAAAGGCACCAGTTGAAGAAGTCGGGCATCGTCAGGAAGGTGTGCGCCGCGTCGAGGACCTCGGGACTGTTTTGGCGGAGCTCGAGGAGTTGATAGAGGGTATTGATCTCCATGAACTGGACGCCGGTGGCGGCAAAAATCTGTGCGCGCGGGACGCGGGCGAAGGCGCGCTCGAACGCGCCGCGGGTGCGAGCATCGCGATAATGATATGGCTGGCCGAGGAGTTCGCCGCTTTTGGAGAGGAGCGCGAAATCAACGCCCCAGGTGTCCATGCCGACGGAGACGACGGACTTGCCGAAGCGCTTGCCGGCGAGGGCGAGCCCGTGCTGGATTTCCGACCAGAGGCGGAGGACATCCCAGCGCACGGTGCCGGCGAGGGCGACGGGGCCGTTGGCGAAGCGGTGCAATTCCTCGAGGCGGATGCGGCGGCCGTCCCAGAGGCCGGCCATAACGCGGCCGCTTTCCGCGCCGATGTCAATTCCGAGATAGACTTGAGTTTCCATTAAGGGAACATTCCTGCGCCAATTATATTCGCCCGGCACGTTTCACAGGCTTTCACATCAAATTGCCTTCGCAGATTTGTCCAGCAACTGGTTGTACATCAATCCATAAACTGTCGGTGCAATGAACCCCACCAACGGAATGATGAAGCAAACGGCCATGCTGTGATATTGGTCCGCCAGCCAGCCCATTAGTGGCGCGGCGACGGCGCCACCGACGATGGACATGATTTGAAAGGATGCGGCGAATTTGGTCTTGGGGCCGAGATTACGCAGACTCATGGCGAAGATGAAAGGGAACATGATGGACATGAAGAACCAGCAAAACGGCAGAATCATCCAGGAGACATGCTTTATGTCGGCCATGACCAACAATATGATGCCGGTGTTGATGATGCCGTAAAGCGCCAGAAGCAGGTTCGGCTTGATGAGGCGCGTAATCGGCGCGGCGGAGAAACGGCCCAGCGCGTAAAGCACCATCGCCACGGTGACGACGTAAGCCGCCGCCGCCTCCGGCGTGGCTGCATGAGTGATCTTTTCATACCATGTGAACAGCGGTGCAGCAGACGTTTCGCCAGCGGCGTTCGTAGTGATGGCGTTCTCCAAAATGTAATTGACGGCGAACGCGTTCACGCCCACCTGTGCCGCGATATAAAGGAACTGCGCGCCTATGCCACACAGAAAATGTGGCTGGCTGGTAAGCGGGGCCTGGTGAATCGTTTTTTCATCTGCGGTGGAAGCCACGGTGTCCGCGTCAATGTCGGGCAACTTTACGAACGAAAAAACACCGAATACCGCCAACACGACAAAGCCCAGCACGACGTAGGGAACTACCAGCGAATGGAAATCTGCCGGGGCGCCGGCATCCGCTTTTTTTGCGAATATGAAGGCACCGCCCAAGGTCGGCGCGATGATGTAGGCAACGGAGTTGAACGCCTGTGCCGTTGACAAGCGACCAGCTGCACCCTCCTTTGGGCCAAGCACAGTCACGTACGGATTTGCCGCCGTTTCAATGCAGGCCAGGCCCGTTGATAGAATGAATAATGCCGCCAAAAACGCCCAAAAAGTTTTAAACACCAGTCCGGCAGGAATGAACAGGAAAGCACCCGCGGCGAGCACCACCAGGCCCAGCAGAATGCCGCGTTGATACCCGATTCGACGGATGATCAGCGCCGAAGGCAGCGCCATGAGGAAGTACGCACCGAATACGGCCGTTTGAATGAAGCCCGACTGCGTCTTGCTAACATGCAGAATGTTTTGAAAATGTTTGTTGAGCACGTCCAGCATGGCGTGGCAAAAGCCCCAGATGAAAAAAAGGGTAGCGACCATGAGGAACGGAAACAGCAACTGATTGCGGTTGGATTTCATGCCAGTTTTATTGCCAAGTCCCGGAGCCGCGGATCAAATTGCACCAAGATTTCATTGGCGTCTGCTCAACACATTCTTCTCGTAACGTTTGATGCTTGCGAGCCAGGTTTCGCCAACGGGGACGTTTTTGGTTTCGCAATAATAATCCCAGACCGCGCCAAAGGGGAGGGTCTTGAGTTCCTCCTGCAACGCGAGGCGCGAGGTGAAATCGCCGTCCGCTTCGAAAGCGCGCAGGCGGTCGGTGGGTTCAAGCAGGGCGATGAGGAGGGCGCGGAGCATGTTGCGGGTGCCGATGGTCCAGGCGGCGACGCGGTTGATGCTGGCGTCGAAATAATCGAGGCCGATATGGACGCGGTCGAGATAGTCGTTGGCGACAATTTCGCGCGCGGTGGAGAGGAGGTCGTCATTGAGAATGACGACGTGGTCGCTGTCCCAGCGCACACCGCGGCTGACGTGCAGCAAAATTTCCGGCAGAAATTGCAGGACGCTGGAGAGCTTGTCGGCGATGCCCTCGGTGGGGTGGTAATGGCCGGCATCAAGGGTGAGCAGTTTTTTGCGGGTCAGGGCGTAACCAAGATAAAATTCATGCGAACCGACGACGTAACTTTCGCTGCCGATGCCAAAGAGCTTGGGTTCGACGGAATCGAGGTTGAATTTCGGCGGAAGCGGCTTTTTGAAGACGGCGTCGAGCGATTCGGCGAGACGCGCGCGCGGAGCATGGCGGTCGGCGGTCGTGTCCTTCATGCCGTCGGGAATCCAGACGTTGGTGATGCAGGTCTTGCCGAGGCCACGGCCGATGGCCGCGCCGATTTCGCGACTACGGCGGCAATGCTCGATCCAGAATCTGCGGATTCCTTTATCGTGATGCGCGAGAGTGAAGCCGTCGGCGGCCTTCGGATGCGAGAAGCAGGTGGGGTTGAAATCGAGGCCGAGGCCGTTTTGTTTCGCCCAAGAAATCCAGTTGCGGAAATGCGCGGGGGCGATTTCATCGCGGTCCACTTTTTTGCCACCGAATTCGCCGTAGAAGGCGTGGAGATTGAGGCGGTGCTTTCCGGGGATGAGCGAAAACGCCATTTCGAGGTCGGCGCGGAGTTCGTCGGGCGTGCGGGCCTTGCCGGGATAATTGCCGGTGGCGACCAGGCCACCGCCGAGCGATCCGCCGGAAGTTTCAAAGCCGCCGACATCGTCGCCCTGCCAGCAATGCAGCGAGACGGGGATGGTGGCGAGACGTTTGAGAGCGCGGCGGACGTCCACGCCGGCGGATTCGTAGCGTTCACCGGCGAGCGCGAAGGCGCGTTCGATGTTTTTCATGGGCATCAACGCAAAAAGGCTTCGTGCAAGCCGCCGTCCACGGTGATGACCTGGCCGGTGGTGCGGCTGAGGCGGCGGGAGAGCAGCAGGAAAAAGGCCTCGGCCTGGTCGGCGGGAGTGATGGGGGACTTGGTCAGCGTGCGGTCGGCGTAAAACTGGGAGAGCTTGGCGGTGAGGGACTCGGTCGGTTCGTCGGCGGCGAAGGAGATATTATATTTGGCGAGGCTGGCGATGACGCGGTCGCGCGGGAACATGGCGCTGCCCTGGACGACGGTGGCGGGGGCGACGGCGTTGACGCGCACGAGAGGCGCGAGCTCGATGGCGAGTTCGCGGACGAGATGATTGACGGCGGCCTTGCTGGTGTCGTAGGCAACAGAACCTTTCTTGGCGACGACGGCATTGGCGCTGGTGGTGAGGACGAGATTGCCGGCGAGGCCCTGTTCCTTCCAGGTTTTGAAGGCTTCATCGGCGACGAGATAAGCGCCGGTGACGTTGATGGCGAAGGTGGTGGCCCATTTGTCATCAGGAATATGGCCGGAAGCGTCGGGCGAAACGAAGATGCCGGCGGTGACGGCGATGGAATCAAACCCGCCGTAGGCGAGGGCGATCTGGTCGAGCATGGCGCGGATGCTGGCGCGGTTGGTGATGTCGCAGGCGAGGCCGATGGCGGGGCCGCAATTGGAAAGGCCGGTGCCGGCCTGGCCGATGCCGACGCCGAATTTGTCCGTGATTTCCTTCGCAGCGGCCTGGGCGGAGGCGAGGTTGACGTCCACGCAAACGATGTGCGCGCCTTCGCGGGCGAGGCGATGGGCGACCTCGCGGCCGATGCCCGAACCCGCGCCGATGACGGCGATGACCTGGCGCGCCAGCTCCTTTTCAGGCGGCATGCGGCGCAGCTTGGCCTCTTCCATGAGCCAGTATTCAATGTCAAACGCCTCGTGCTGCGGGAGGGCAATATACTTGTCCATCGCCTCGGCGCCGCGGATGACTTCGATGGCGCAATTGTAAAACTCGGCGGTGGTGCGGGACTCACTCTTGTCCTTGGCCCACGCAATCATGCCGAGGCCGGGAACCAGGATGACAGTCGGGTTGGGATCGCGTAACGAGGGGGAGTTGGGACGTTTGCAGCGGTTGTAATAGTCAGCGTAATCCTTCCGATAGGAGTCAAGGCCGGCGCTGAGTTTAGTTTTGAGCAACTCGACGAGTGCATTCAATTTCGATTCGTCAAGAGATGCGCCGGATGCGGGGAGTTCGGCGGGAGCGATGTTGACGAAGAGCGGTTTGATTTTGGTGCGGAGGAAATGGTCGGGGCAACTGGTGCCGAGTTCGGCGAGGCGCGCGGCGTCGCGGGAGTTGACGAAGCGGAGGAGGGTTTCGTCATCCTGGATGGTGGCGATGAAGCGCTTGGACTGGCTGACCTGGCCGCGGAGCCAGGGGAGCAGGCGGGCGAAGACGCGGTGGCGCAATTCCTGAGGCAACGCGGCGTGAAGCTGTCCCCCGAAAGCGGCGGCGTGACCACCCTTCGCGGCGTATTTGGTTTCGA
>DATMLG010000319.1:0-3886 GCA_035570675.1 Verrucomicrobiia bacterium
CCGGCTCGCCGTCCATCCAGTAAAGAATGCCCCGGTAATAATACGCCATGACGCGTTCGTAGGGTTCGCCGATGAAATTTTTCTCGTGTTCCTCATGGAAATAACTGCGCGCGCGTTCGGCGGACTTGTCCGGGCCATAAACGCCGCCGAGGCGGGTGAGGGCATCATCGAGGTATTGGCGGGACAACTCGTAATCGCCGTGACGCAGGGCGGCGGCGGCGGTGCGATATTGCCAGAGGAGACGGTCCTTCACCGGGCCGTTGGTCACCATCATGGGGCCGTCCACGAGGATGTTGCCGCTGAGAGTGACGTCATGTTCGTGCACGGTCACGCAGCCGCAAAGCAGCAGCAACGTCCCGGCACAAAATGCCGAAAAAACTTTTTTCATGGCGCGGATGGCCGGACCGCCAACGGCTCAACGATAGGCCGCGTCCGATTGTCCCTGTTTCTTGATTTCAGCCTGGTCCTGCCAGACGATGGCGCTGGTGCGGGCGTCAATCAGTTGGAAGCTGTAAAGGACGTAATCGCTCGCGCCGGCGTCCGAGCGGGTGCTGATGCTGTCCAGCGTGCCGGTGAGAAAATAGTCGGCGCCCCTGAACTCGGATGCGGAGGGATCGGAACTGGCGGTGACCTGGCCGGATTCTTTCAATTGCTTCTCCCGTTGGAGGGTTTCCATGCGGTCGCGCGCGAGGAAGGTGACCCGGCCGGCGGCCTGGCGGATCAATTCACCCTGGATGCGGGTGAGGAAAATGTCCTTGCTGATGGGGAAGCGGGTATTGTTTTTGATGGGATCAAGCACGATGCATGGTGTGCCGATGGCATTGGTGATTTGAGGGATGCTGAGAATGCTTCGTCCCATTTTGTCGGTGACGGCGACGAGGTCTTGGGATTCGATGCCGGTGCCGGCGACATAGCCGGGATCGTTCACGCTGATCTGTTGGGCCGGGAGGCCGGCGGGGGCGGTGGTTTTTTCAACGACGCAGCCGGAGATCAAACCAGCCAGGGCGAAAGTGGTGATAAAGGAACGATATTTGGTCAGATTCATATATTGATTTGCTGCGAAATCATTCCGAAAAAAGTTCAGCGGCCAAACAGGGAGTTGGCGCCGCTCATGGGGCCGGAGTTGTAATAATAATTGTTGATGACGGTGGTGGGTTGCTGCTGCGCGGGCGCGGGTGCAGGCTGCGTCGCCGCCGGTGCAGGCTGGTAACTGGGTGCGCTGTAATAATACGATGGGGTGGAATAATTGTAATAGCCGTAATACGGGCTGTAATAGCCACTGTAATACCAGGGGCTGGCGAATGCGGAGCCGATGACGAGGCCGCTGGCCAGACCGAAGCCAAAACCGCCGCCGTAATAACCATGATAACCGTAGTAACCACCATGATAATAACCGTAGCCGCCATGGTAGCCATAACCGCCGCCGTGATAACCGCCACCCCCATAGCCGCCGTGGGCATTCGCCGAGGCTGGTGCAAGGGAGAGAGCGACCGCCGCCAGAATTGCGAGAATCAGCTTTTTCATAAATTAATTACAGTTCCAATGCTTTGGACGCTCAAAGCGTCCTTTTATTCGTAAATAGCGTAACACAGCTTTGGCCGTAAGCAAAACCTCAAAAAGGGCGTATTTCGTGAGGGCAGGCGTCCTCTGGGTTCCGTTTTATGCCATTTTAACGTCCGTCGCCGCAGGCTTGCGCCGGCCCAACAACTCCTCATACACCCGTTTTGTCTGCGTCGCCCACGCCCTGATTTTTTTCTTCCGCCCGGCCATGGCGCCAGCCTACGCTCTCGCGCATGACTCAGGCCGTTTTTGTGGACCGCGATGGCACGTTGATCGAGGAAAAGGAGTATCTCCGCCGGCCGGAACAGGTGGCCTTTTTTCACGGCGCGGCCGCGGCCCTCCGGCGGCTGCAGGATGCCGGGTTTGCCTTGTTCATCGTGTCCAACCAATCCGGTGTCGGCCGCGGTTATTTCACGCTCGAGGACGTCGAGAAGGTGCATCGTCACATCGCCGCCGAATTGGAACAAGCAGGCGTGCGCTTCCACAAAATTTACGTCGCTCCCGAGGCCCCGGACCAGCCAAGCCGCGGTCGCAAACCCTCGCCTCAATTCCTGTTCGACGCGCGCGACGAGTTCGGCGTTGACCTCGGCAAGAGCTTCATGATTGGCGACAAATTGATTGATCTCGAATGCGGCTGGAACGCCGGCGTGAAAAAGAGTCTGCTGGTGCGGACGGGTTATGGCGCGGAATTCGAGCGCAAATCACCGGAAAAACTTGGAAAGGCCGTGGTGGTGAATGATCTGGCAGCGGCGGCGGACTGGATTTTGCGGGGTTGAGGCCAGGTGCAGGAATTTGGATGTTTTCTCAATGTCCAAACTGTGCGTAGATGGACGGATATGAACGTCATCGGCATCATTCCCGCGCGTTATGGTTCGACCCGGTTCCCGGGCAAGCCGTTGGTCCTCATCGCGGGAAAGCCATTGATCCAGCATGTCGTTGAACGTTGCCAGTTGGCCCGTTCCTTGAGCGAGGTCATTGTCGCCACGGATGATACGCGCATCTGGGAGGTCGCGCAGAATTTTTGCCGTGTGGAAATGACCTCGCCGGACCACCCCAGCGGCACCGACCGCCTGGCGGAAATCGTCCAACGCTCTCCGTGCGATGCCGCCGTCAATATCCAGGGCGATGAACCGCTGATTGACCCCGCCGTCATTGATTCCGTGGCCGGCGCGCTGGCGGATGCCGAAATGTCCACCGCCGCGACGCTCATCCGCGAAGAGGCCGAATACGCGGACGCAAATGTCGTAAAAGTCGTTGTCAACACCGCGGGTCGGGCGTTATATTTTTCCCGGCGCACCATACCGTATGTGCGCGATGCCGCCAGTGCCACCATAGCCGGGCAGTTGGCGGCGTTTCCTTTTTTGAAGCATATTGGCATCTACGGTTACCGGCGCGAGGCCCTGCTCCGGCTGGTCGGGTTTCCAGTTTCGGCGCTGGAACGCGCAGAAAAGCTGGAGCAATTGCGGGCGCTGGAAAACGGGATGAGCATTGCGGTCGTCCGCGTGGATTATGACAGCGTGGGCGTGGACATGCCCGCCGATGTGTCGCGGGTCGAAAAGATTTTGCAATCCGCCCGGTAAAACGGGATTAAGATTTTTGGTGCGGGTTGGGACGCAGATCATTCACGAATCAAGTCATCAACATGAAATATATTTTTGTAACCGGTGGCGTGGTCAGTTCTTTGGGCAAGGGCCTCACAGCGGCCGCGCTCGGCACATTGCTCGAGAACCGCGGCCTCAAGGTCACCCTGCAAAAGTTTGATCCCTACCTCAATGTGGATCCCGGCACCATGAACCCGTACCAGCATGGCGAAGTCTATGTCCTGGACGACGGCGCGGAAACCGACCTCGACCTCGGCCACTACGAACGCTTCACGAACGTCAAGCTCACGCGCTTCAACAATCTTACCAGCGGCCAGGTTTATCAGACTGTCCTCGACCGCGAACGCCGCGGTGATTATCTCGGCAAAACCGTCCAGGTCATCCCGCACATCACCGACGAAATCAAAAACCGCATTCACGTCCTCGCCGAACAGTCGAAGGCGGACGTCGTCATCACCGAAATCGGTGGCACCACCGGCGACATCGAGGGGCTGCCGTTCCTTGAGGCCATCCGCGAATTCGCCCTGGAAGTTGGCTACAACAACGCCCTGTTCATGCACGTGACCTACGTGCCCTTCATCAAGGCCGCCGGCGAACTCAAGACCAAGCCCACCCAGCAATCAGTCGCCAAACTCCGCGAAATCGGCATCGCGCCGCACATCCTCGCCTGCCGTTGCGAACGCCCACTGGACAAGGATTTGCGCCACAAAATTTCCATGTTCTGC
>DATMLG010000320.1:0-2018 GCA_035570675.1 Verrucomicrobiia bacterium
CTGCGGCGTGCCGTGGATTTCCAGGACGATGGTGCTGGAAATTTTGTCCGGCGCAGTGCCAGGGACGGAAATGACGACGCCATTGGCATCGCTCGCAGTGCTGAGTGTTTCGTGAAGCCCGAGCCAATTGGTCTTTAGCAAATAGGCTTTGGCGACCGGACTTTTGAGATTCGGGACGGTCAATTTGCCATCGGTGGGCCAGTCCCAGACATGCAGATACAACAGCGTCTTGTCCCCCGTGATTTTTTGGGTGCAACGGCCCCACGCAAACGGATGTCCGAACGGGCTGCCGCTCGTGCCGTAAATCGCGTCGCCGTTGACTTGCATCCAGTCGCCCACTTGCGCGAGCCGATCGACTTCCGGCTGTGGGATTTCTCCGGCGCTGGTGGGACCGACATTGAGCAAATAATTTCCGCCCTTGCTGGCGATGTCGATGAGGTTGTGGATCAAGGTTTCCGCGCTCTTAAAATTATGGTCGTTGGATTTGAATCCCCATGTGCCGTTGATGGTCATGCAGGTTTCCCAATCGCCGGCCAGGCCATTCGTTGGGATGCGTTGTTCGGGCGTGTCGTAATCGCCAGTCAGGTGATGTGCGTCCAGGCGATTGTTGGTGATGATGCCCGGCTTCAATTTGAGGAGCGGCAAAAGTTTTGCCACGCGCTCCGGCGTCATGTCCACCGGCGTGTCCCACCACAAAACCGCCGGGGTGTCAGGCCCGTAATTACTTAGCAATTCCCTGACCTGCGGCACGGCAACGTGGTCAAGGTAATCGTCCATGCTGCCCTTTTGCGCCGAGTCCCAATGATGCTGCGCGTCCACGTCGTTTGCGGGATGTTTGTTCGCGGCGGCGCCTCCCGGATGGTGCCAATCCTGCGCCTCGGAATAGTAAAATCCCAACCGGATGTTTTCCTTCCGGCAAGCGGCGGCGAGTTCCGCCAGCGGATCACGATGCCACGGAGTCGCGTCGTAAATGTTGTAGCCGTCTACCTGTGAATGGAACATGGCGAAACCATCGTGATGTTTGGCGGTGATAACGATGTATTTCATGCCGGCGGCTTTGGCGATCTTGACCCATTGCATGGCGTCAAAATTGGTCGGATCAAATTGCGTGGCGTACTGCGCGTATTCGGCCACGGGAATGTTGGCGTTGCGCATGATCCATTCGCCAATACCTGGGACCTGCTGGCCCTTGTACGTGCCCGCCGGTACGGCATAAAGGCCCCAATGGACAAACATCCCGAACTTTGCGTCGCGCCACCATTGCATGCGTTCTTCGTGCGTGGGGCCGTAATCCTGCCGCCACATTTCCAAAGCCGGGCTGTTTGTATCCGCGGCAAGTGATTGGCTTGTTGAAAATAAAATGGCCGCTGCCGAAACAATAATGATTGCTGCCGGGGCAGGAAGCAGTGATGTAACTTTTTTCATGTTGTGCGGTCTAAATCAAGATGACGCAGACAGATAAGTCAATCAACCATTCGTCCTAGAACGCTTTTCGTATATGCGCTGTTGAGCAACATCTTTATGATTTTGGTCACAGCCTTAAACGCAGTATGAGAAAGATTTCAGTTATCATTTTTCAATTGTTTACCGCGATAATTATTTTATCCGCGACGTCGGCTATGGCGGCGACCTTGAATGTGGCGAGCCTGGATCGTGACCGCATTTTGGCCGCCGCGAGCAATGTGCTGATGCTTGAGCCATTGACGATCACAAAATATCATGCCGCTTTAAGCACCGGTGGCCCGCATGATTATTATTCCAACGGCGATTACTGGTGGCCTAATCCCGACACCACGAACGGCCTGCCGTATGTCCAGCGCGACGGCCAGACGGATACGAATAATTTTAACAAGGACCGCGACTGTGTGCGGCAGTTGGACTCTGCCGTGGCCGTGCTGGGCGCCGCGTATAAAATTACCGGCGATGACCGTTATCCCGTCAAGGCCGCCGAATTGCTGCGCATTTTTTTTCTGGATCCTGCCACGATGATGAACCCGAACCTGCAATACGCGCAGGCC
>DATMLG010000321.1:0-6902 GCA_035570675.1 Verrucomicrobiia bacterium
GATGGCGGGGCTGGACGGCGTGTTGAACAAGATTGATCCGGGCGAGCCGATTGACAAGAACATGTATGAGCTGTCGGCGTCGGAACTGGCGAAGGTGCCGCAGGTGCCGGGGAGCCTGGCCGAAGCGCTGGGCCACCTGGAGAAAGACCATGCGTTTTTGTTGAAAGGGGATGTGTTCACAAAAGATTTTCTGGAAATGTGGATCTCGCACAAGTGGAAGGAACATGATGCGTTGCGCCTGCGTCCGCATCCGTACGAGTTCTTTCTCTATTACGATGTGTAAGCGAGTGCGAAATTTGACCGGAGCGCCTCGCTTGCGAGGCGCTTTTTTTCGCCCTGAAAATTTAAAAAAAGCCTGATTTTACAGGGCAAAGACCCTGTGTGAATAACTCGTGAATAAGAGTTAATATGTTGTTGTAGCATGTCGGTGCTGATTCCAATAGAAACAGTCACCTCGGTTTGAAACAGGACGCACGGGCAAGAGTTGTCGAAAGTTAACGAGGCCTCCGGCTGGGGTCTGAATCGCAAGTGGTTGGCGGGGAATTGTTTAGGTAACGGTTTTGGAACGAAGATTATGATGACGAGCAGGATGCGGTTTTATTTTGCGATTCAGGGCGCCGGCGGGACCGGGGCGGGGCGGGAACAAGCGTGTTACGGGCGGGTTACGGGGTCAGGTGAATAAAATGCCTGAAAATGGGGCCAATGCGAGAATAGCGATGCAAGTTACCGCCGAAAAAATCTGGGCCGCAGCACAGCAGCAACTGCGCTCAATGCTGAACACGGACATGTATAATCTCTGGTTCGCGCCGCTGCGCGTTGAAGCCCTGGAAAATGATTGTTTGAGCCTTGAGGTGGCGAATGATTTTTGCGAGGTCTGGCTCAAGGACAATTACATCGGTCTCCTGCAGGAGGTGTTGACGCGTTCCGCCGGCCGGGCGATTCTGGTCAAGTTCAAGGTGGTCCCCGGCAAAAACGGCGCGACTTCCATGACCGGAAATCCGTCGGTCGCAGAAGCGGCAACGGCGGCGGCAACGTCCGCGAAGTCGAAATCCGCCGACACCGCCTCCGAAAAAGCTCCCGGCGATCTCGGCTTCAATTCCAAAAACACTTTCGACACCTTTGTCGTCGGCAACAACAACAATTTCGCGCACGCCGCCGCGCTCGCCGTGGCGCAGGCGCCGGGCAAATCCTACAACCCGCTTTTTCTTTACGGTGGCGTGGGACTGGGCAAGACGCATTTACTGCACGCCATCGGTCATCACGTGCTCGGCAGCCGCAAGGGCGCGCGGGTCGCCTATGTCTCCTCCGAGAAATTCACCAACGAATACATTGACGCGATTCAAAACAACCAGTTGGTGAAGTTTCGCAAGCGCTACCGTCAGTCCGAGGTCCTCCTCATTGACGACATCCAGTTTCTCGCGGGCAAGGAGCGCATTCAGGAGGAATTCTTCCACACCTTCAACGCGTTGCACGAATCGCACAAGCAGATCGTGCTCACCTGCGACCGCCCGGCCAGCGAGATCCAGAACCTCGAGCAGCGGCTCGTGTCGCGCTTCGAATGGGGTCTGGTCACGGACCTGCAGCCGCCGGACATCGAGACGCGGCTCGCGATCTTGAAGAAGAAGGCGCGCTCCATGGGCGTGGAATTGCCGGAGGACGTCATCAATTTCCTCGCGCACCGCATCCGGGCCAACATCCGGCGGCTGGAGGGCGCATTGATCCGCGTGGCCTCTTATGCCTCGCTGACGGGCCGGAAGCTGAGCCCCGAGGTGGTGGAGGGCCTGCTGCGCGAAGTCCTGCACGAGGAGGGCCGGTTTGCGATCAACATCGAGGTCATCCAGAAACGCGTCGCGGAGCATTATGACATCCGGCTGGCGGACATGACCAGCAAGCGCCGGCCCGAGAACATCGCGTTTCCCCGGCAGGTGGCCATGTTTCTTTCGCGGCAGATGACCGAACTCTCGTTAAATACCATCGGCGAGGCCTTTGGCGGACGCGACCACGGCACCGTCCTGCACGCCTGCCGCCTCGTGCGCGACCGGATGGAAGTGGACGCCAACGTCCGCCAGGTCGTCAGCTACCTGGAGAAGCAGTTGCTGCGTTAATCTGAGGGGACTGGTTCAGATGAATGCGGTTTCATCTGAAACAACAAGGAGCTACGAGTGGCACCCGTACCGGCGCCAACACGGGTACCTGATGAGCTTGTTCAGCTTCGTAGCGGCGATCGCGTCCGGTTGTTTCGGTATTTTCGACAGGTCGCTGGATGTCGCGGGGAAAGTATTTTCCGCCATTCTTGCATTCATGTTTGCCGTCTGCTCCCTCGGGCTGCTTTTGCCGGGCAGGACCGTCCTAAATGTTTCGAAGCGCACTTTGACCCGAGAAATCCTTCTTTTTGCCCGCTACCGCGTGTATTCCAGTGAACGTCCGTTTGCAGATTTCAAATCGATTCGCCTCGAACGAAGGGTGGGCGGTACCGAGGCGGATTATTGGGTCGGGCTGATGCCATTGAAGGGGCGCACGCTCTGGATATCGTATTTTAGCAACATTCCAATAAGCTCGCCCGGATCCCAGGCCGAAACGCTTGCCGAGCAGCTTTCCTCTGATTTCAAACTGCCAGTGAAAAAGGATTATTAGGAATCTGCGCTCGACACCGGCCATCCGACCGTCAAAACTTTATTCATGTCCGTCATCGAAGTACAGGGCCTGACCAAGGCCTTCCGCACCTACAAAAAAGAGCCGGGCTTTGCCGGTTCCATCAAGGGATTGCTCCGGCGGAAGTACGAACAGACGCTGGCGGTCAAGGAAGTCAATTTTTCCATCGAGCCAGGCGAATTGGTCGGCTTTCTCGGGCCGAACGGCGCGGGCAAGACGACGACGCTCAAGATGCTGGCGGGCTTGCTTTATCCCACGGGCGGGACGGCGAAGGTGCTGGGTTACGTGCCGTGGGAGCGTGATGACGGTTATCGCCGGCAATTTGCGCTGCTGCTCGGCCAGAAAAACCAGTTGTGGTGGGACCTGCCGGCGCGGGAATCGCTGGAGCTGAACGCGAAGATTTACGGCATCCCGCGGGAATCGCTGGACCGGACGGTGGCGGAGATGACGGAACTGCTGGACGTTAAGGACAAGCTGAACGTCAGCGTGCGCGAGCTTTCGCTGGGCGAACGGATGAAGATGGAGTTGATCGCCTCGCTGCTGCACAAGCCCCGGGTCCTCTTCCTGGATGAGCCGACCATCGGGCTGGACGTGGTGTCGCAAAAGACCGTGCGCGAGTTTCTGCGGGAATACAACGCGCGCGAGAAGACCACCATCCTGCTGACGAGCCATTACATGGCGGACATCCAGCAGTTGTGCAAGCGGGTCATCATCATTGACCACGGCGTGATATTCTTTGACGGCCAGTTGAGCGAAATCATCGACCGGTTCGCGGATTTCAAGCTCGTCACCATCCAGTGCACCGGCGCGGACAAATATCCCGCCGAAAACCTGGTGCGCTACGGCGAAGTCGTGGAACGCACCGCCGGCAGCCTCAAACTCAAGGTGAAGCGGGACCGCGTCATCCCCACCTGCAAGGCGCTGCTGGACGAACTGCCGGTCACGGACATTGACATTGAGGAAGTGCCGATTGAGGACGTGATCCGGCAGATTTTCGCGCGCGAGGAGAAAAATGCGGCGGAATAAACTTTGCAACTGGCGCAAGTCCCTGTAAGGAACTGTGATGGCACCGGCCGGGAGGACGTTCCGGCCGGCCATGTTTTAAATGTCTGGCAACGCAATTTCCCGGAAGATACCGGCCAAAAGGATATTGGTCGTGGACGACGAACCGCAGGTGGCCGACACCATCCGCATGGTGCTGGTGATGAGCGGGCACAAGGTGGATGTCAAGGACAGCGCGGCAAGGGCGCTGGAGGTATATGAGCCCGGCAAATACGACTTGGTCATCTCGGATTATTCGCTGGGCCAGATGAACGGGCTGGATCTGGCGCGATTGATCAAGGAAAAATGCGCGACGCAGCGATTCATCCTGATCACCGCCTACGCTGAAACCATGGCGTTGAAGAAGGAGAGCCTCATCCATGTTGATTTTCTGATGGGCAAGCCGTTTCCCTTGACGCAATTGCAGGAGGCGCTGGAGACCGTTTTTCCGGAGGTGTAGGGTGGTTCAACTCCGTTTGATCAAGGCATTCAGAACGGTTTCCAGGGCGACGGTTCCTTTTAGCGTGCCTGCCTCGCCATGTCCGAAATCGATCCAGCCCTCATTGAAACCATCCAGCATGCGAATGCGCGGAATGGGATTCTTCATTCCTTGAGACTTAAAAAGTGCCTCCCATGACTCACGCGGCACGGCTTCCATCCGCACGGGACGGCCAAGGAGCCTGGCGAAGGTGGCGGCAATCTGGTTCGGCGTCACACGCTCCGGCCCTTCGAGTTCCACCACGCGATGACCTTTCCAGGTGCCTTGAAGCAATTCGGCCGCGACTTTCCCAATATCGGCGGTGCCCACCATTGGCACCGGCCTGTCCAGCGGTTGCAGGAAACTTGGAATCACACCCTGGTCCCTTGCCGGAGCCAGATCCCAGCTTGAGTTTTCCAGGAACCACGCCGGGCGTAAGAATGTCACCGGGTTTGGCAATCCACCAAGGGCCCTCTCGATGATCGTGTGTTGAGTCAGCAGGTTCGACTCGCTTGCCTGCGCCCCGATCGTCGAGAGGTACACCACTCGCGCGGGATTCGCCTGCTCCAACGCAAAGCGCAGTGCTTTACCCATGGCCTGCGCCTCGGGAAACCCGGGTAACGGGTCAAAATTCGGAGGCACGAGCATAAAGACGCTTTCCACTCCCCGGAAAGCCGCCGCCAGTGAAAACGGATCCTCGATTGTCGCCAGCGCGACTTCGCAGCCGCGAACCGACCAGGCCTGTCCTTTGGCTGCGTCCCGCACGATGGCACGAACCGGCTGCTCCGAGGCGAGAAGGGCGCGCGCCACAACTCCGCCGATTTGGCCCGTGATTCCCATGATTGCATGCATAAAAAATGTCCCTCAATTGATCCTGCAGGTGATGGTAGAGCGGCCATTGATGGCAACACCTGATCATCAACCCGGGATTTCCGATTTGGCTTCCGGCCCGCGGCCAGCGCGGGCCTTTTTTGCGAATTTGCTCCTGCTCCAAAGATTTGCAAGTTTTTTTCTAATCCGCCATCGGTATTTCTCGAACAAGAGTCAGTCCTCCCCATTAGGCGCGGATCAACCACGAAATTCATTTTCAAAGCCAAGTGGTGGGCCGGTCACTTTCATGCCGTGGGCTTCAAACAAACGCTTCAATCCCTCTATTTGTTCGGAAGTGTAGCTTTTTTCAATCATCTGCTCGCGCGTCGGCAGGCCTTTGAATTTGGCCAGCGCCTGAAAGAACTCCTGGATTTTGCCGGCTGGCTGGTAGGTGTTGATGATCCTGGCTGGATCGCCTCCCCACGCGTGTTCCACGTTGCGCGGGATGAACATCGATTCACGGGCGCCGAGGTGGAACCGCTTCGTGCCAATCTCCAGCTCCACCTCGCCGTCAACGACATAAATCCATTCGTCCTGGTCCCGGTTAATGTGGCGCGTCCATCCGGTGTTGTTCACCTCCAAAACACACATGGCGCCATCGGTGTCCTTTCCCGACACCTTGCAATCAATCTTCGTGCCGTCGTGGGTGAATCCCTCATTGAACCGGTCTTTTCCTGCGCCGACGCTGAAGCCGTTGAACAGTTCCTCGTTTTGCATTTTTTTTGTTCCTTTCAGGTGCTTGATGGTTTTGTCGATGGTTTCAATCAGCGTGCGGGTCCGCGTGACATTCTTTTCAAGGACCTGCCGGTGCGACTTGAGCGCGGCGACTTTTTCGAACTTTCGCTGGCCCAGGATTTCCTTGATGTGCTTCAACTCGAAGCCCAGCTCCCGGTAAAACAGGATTTGCTGGAGCACGAGCAGTTGCGGCTGTTCGTAGATTCTGTAGCCGTTCGCCTTGGTGCAGGCGGGCTTTAACAGCGCTATTTCATCGTAAAAATGAAGCGTGCGCACGCTCACGCCCGACATCGCAGCCACTTGCCTGACTGTGTAAGCCATCATTTTATTTTCGCGTGCACGCCACCATGGCCTGCACTGGTTCGCACTTTCCACCCTCACGTTACGTTAGGGTCAAGAGCTTTTTTCAAAAAGAGAAATTTAAAAAAATCTTGCCGGACTTTGATGAAAAGCCATGCCGGTCAACAGGCCGCACAGGGTTCAATTCCATTCGCCGAGTGATTACCCCGTAAAAGAGTCTGCAGAGCGCCGGCAGACGGTCAACAAAAACGTCAGAAAAGACGCAAATCGCAGCGACGCGCTCCTTTTGCCGGATAAAAACCGGGAGCGGACTGGAAAAAACTTGCAAGCTTTTGGAGCAGGAATAGAGTCGCAATGTCAGTTGTTTTGGCCTGTCCGCGATTAATCCCCTCAAGAGAGCCTGATGATGAAAAAATACTTGCCTGCCATCGCCCTCCTGTTTGTCGCCGGGGGATTCGGCCGGGTTGGCGGACAGACGGTGACAAACCTCCATTCGTTTGGCGCATACACCACGGACGGCGCGCAACCCCGGGCCGGGCTGGTGCAGGGCACCAATGGTTATTTTTACAGCACAACCTTCGAAGGCGGGACGAATCATTACGGCATGGTGTTTGGGATCAACTCCCAGGGAACGCTGACCAACCTCTGGTCCTTTAACGGCCTCGACGGCAAAAACTCCTCCGCCGCCCTCGCGCTGGGCAATGACGGCAATTTTTACGGCACCACGGTCAACGGCGGCACGAACGGCT
This sequence comes from Verrucomicrobiia bacterium, assembly GCA_035570675.1. Lineage (GTDB taxonomy): Bacteria > Verrucomicrobiota > Verrucomicrobiia > Limisphaerales > Pedosphaeraceae > DATMLG01. The sequence goes on from DATMLG010000321.1 coordinate 6,826, forward strand.
TCGGCGCCGTGTTCATGCTCAGCCCCCAGGGAACTTTCAGCAACCTGTGGCATTTCAACGGCACCAATGGCGGAGAA
>DATMLG010000322.1:0-3693 GCA_035570675.1 Verrucomicrobiia bacterium
AAAGCTGCGCAGAGTGTTGAAACTGGCGCCATTGGTGGCCAGTTTGAACACTGTTCCATATCCGAACACGCCGCCATAAGTCGCTGTGCCGTAGAGGATGTTGCTGGATATGACAAGGGTGCCCGAAGGCACGCCTCCGTCACTGTTGGTTAAGACATCCTGGTTGTTGGTATTGGGCGCCGAAAAGGTGTGCTCCACTACAAGGTTGGTCAAGGTGGTGGAAATGGCAAAGATCGTTCCCGACCCGTTCGTGCCACCGTTTTGCGTTCCGCCATATAGGATATTGCCTAAAAGAACCAGCCCACCGGAAGGTGAGGACCCATCGCTATTGGTTGAGAGGCCATTCGCATTAGCAGATGTCGCTGAAAAGCCATAGAGCGTTTGAAAGGGATAGACGGACGTTGACGACGTGGAAAGTTGCGCGGAAAAATTGGCCTCGGCGTTGCCATCGGAAATATACGCATTGTCATCAGACACGCAGTCGTAGCCGAGTGCGTTTAATTGCCCGCAGTCCACGCTAACGTCCCAATTGCCGTTTCCGACACTGAGAGAATAATATCCGGTCCCGTCTGTGGTGGTAGAATCGTTATCTCCCACACCGTCGTTGGCATTGACCCCTATCCCCGCCACGGGATTTCCATTATAGTCCAGGACATGGCCGAAAATACGGCCGCCCGCAAGTTGAACCACAAAATTTAATATTCCCGTGGGACTGTTAATATTGATGAATTGGCCGTTTGGACATTCAAAGTTGCCTTCGGGATATAGGTCCTGCAAACCATCCCCGCCATCGCCGCAGTTGATATTCACACTCCAATCAGCGACCGACACATTCAACGAATAATTTCCGTTGGTATCGGTATCAGCAGAAGAGCTGTACACTGAGCCATTGATGGTGGCGGTGGCATTGACTCCCAGGCCGGCGATCGAATTGCTGTTACTGTCCTGGATATGGCCCGTGATGATATTGGTTGCCAGAAGGCCTGTGAAATTGATTTTCACGGCCTGGCCGACGTTGAAGTTGGTGCCGCCATTTTGGTCCAGGGAAGGTTGGGCGTAGATGTAATTTGCCGGGCCGGTGCCGTCATACTGGATCTGCCAGGAATCATTATTCAGCCCGCCGACGGCCACCGTGGTATATTGCCCATTCGTATAGGAGTAGCCGTCGGTATAGTAATTGTTGTCACTATCCGAGGATGCAATGGCCACGCCCGACAGCGGGTTGCCCGAAGGGTCGGTCACTTTGCCATAAAAAAGCGCGGTGCCCTTCTGGAAGGGAACCATGACATCGGAGACGCTGCCGCCCGTGGTATCCACCTCGGTGTTATTGTTCGGCTGGTTGTAACCTTTCAACACCAGCGACTGGCCGTTGGGATTAATTTGCCACTGGTAAGGAGTGACCGAGGCGGTGTAATTGCCGTTGGTATCGGTAAAAGCGAACGCAAAAGCGCTCCGGTCATACGCCTGGACAAAGATGCCGAGTCCGCCCAGGCCCGCGTTGGAGGTCGCGTCCACTACCTGGCCGGAAATAGTGTTGGTGGCCCGGGTCAGCGATACATTTGTCGTAATAGTCGAGCCTGCGCCCAAAGTGACGGTGGGAGCATTGGCAAAGGGCGCCACATATCCGTTCTTATAACCAAACACGCTGTAGGTGCCAGGTGGCACGGTGATGGAGAAAGCGCCATTATTGCTGGCTACAATCCCGGCGATAGGCGTCACGTTATTGCCGATCCCTTTGACGATGGTGACCACGGAATAAGGCAGAGTAGTAGCAGTTGAATTGCTGACCACATTGCCCTTAATCGTTTGTGCGAATAGGAAATTCGTGACAACAAGGGAATTGGTGACCGGGGTGCCCCCGGCGTACAGCACAAACAGGTAGGTTCCGACATATTCCTGCTGGAAATCAATACCCGGATACAGCGCCGCGGTGATGGAGCCATTGGCCGCGCCGTCCGTATCACCCGGAACATAGAAATTCGTTACGGTCGTCGCTCCGTTGGTGAAGACGCTCGCCTGCCCATCGGTCAACTGAAACTGCTGGACCAGAAGCGCTGACGAGTCAACGACGTTGCTGCGGTCGGTATCGAGAAATTTTTGCACCGTCACCGTCTGGCCATCGGTCAGGCCGCCAATTTGCAGGGTGATGGTGCCGCTGTAAGTGTTGCTGATGGCGGATGGGGTGATGGTGAAGGTGGCGGCCGAGCAGGCCTGATAAATACCGGCCCAAATGCCCAGGGTAATAAAAAAGCTCCGAATGTGATTTTTCATGACGTTGACTCCTGATTAACGAGTAACCTCTTTATCCGAAATAGGAAATTTTGTCAATATAAATCATAAGCTTGTCCCATAGCTGCATGGGAGAGGCCTATTTAGGAAGGTTTAACCAACTGCTTGAACTTAATACCGGCGAAATCAGCCTGCCAAAGTCTTTTCAATCTGCTCCAGTTCCCCGGAACTGAATTTGAGGTTCTTCGCTGTGGCCACGCAGTCGTCCACCTGTTGTACCTTGCTAGCGCCGATGAGGGCGGACGTGACCGCGGGCTGCCGCAACACCCACGCCAGCGCCATTTGCGCGAGCGTCTGGCGGCGTTCCTTCGCCAGCGCGTCGAGCGCCCGGATGCATTTCAATTTGGCTTCCGTGAGGTGCTCGGGCTTCAGGAAACGCGGGTCGTGACCGGCGCGCGAGTCCGCCGGGATGCCGGACAGATAACGGTTCGTCAACATCCCCTGCGCCAGCGGCGAGAACACGATGCCGCCGATGCCTTCCTTCGTGAGTGTGTCGAGCAGGCCGCGTTCGGGCGTGCGCTCGAACATGCTGTATTTGGGCTGGTGAATCAGGCAGGGCGTGCCGAGGTCGCGCAGGATGGCGGCCATGCGCGCCGTACCTTCCGGCGAATAATTGGAGATGCCCGCATACAACGCCTTGCCGCTGCGCACCGCGCGGTCGAGCGCGCCAGCGGTTTCTTCCAGCGGCGTTTCGGGGTCGGGCCGATGGCTGTAAAAGATGTCCACGTATTCCAGGCCCATGCGGCCCAATGATTGGTCGAGCGAGGCGAGGAGATATTTGCGCGAGCCCCATTCGCCGTACGGTCCCGCCCACATGTCGTAACCGGCCTTGGTGGAGACGATCATCTCATCGCGATACGGGCGCAGGTCGAGTTTCAGCAACTGGCCAAAGGTTTGCTCCGCTGAGCCATAGGGCGGCCCGTAGTTATTCGCCAGGTCAAAGTGCGTGACGCCCAGGTCGAATGCGCGCCGGGCAATGGCGCGGGAGTTCTCGAATACATCCACGCCGCCAAAATTGTGCCACAGGCCGAGCGAAATGACCGGGAGCTTAATGCCCGATTTTCCACAGCGGCGATAAAAGGACGGGTTGTCGTAACGGGCTGGGGCTGGCTGATACATAGTGGTCGCAACTGTAATGGTTGTGGTTGGTGATTTCAATTCACCTGTTATCCAAAATAGAGGTAGTGACGAACTAAGGATTTTTCCCATCCTCTGCCAAACTCCCTGCATGACGAAAACTGGATGTCAGAGGCAGGAGGGCGGAGGCCGTGACAGAACACGCGCCCAGGGCGAGCACCATTTCAACATTCATCCTTCATCATTCAAAATTGTCTCAAAACCCCTGCAATTAAGGTGCGATAAAGGTTACTTAAGGTTAATTAAGCATAATAAAGCTTTTTTAGG
>DATMLG010000323.1:0-10044 GCA_035570675.1 Verrucomicrobiia bacterium
ATGCCGCCGTAGATTTCTGAGGATTGGAATATGAAGCCCCGTCGTTTGCAGAGCGAAACAATCTTTTCCATCAGTTCGTTGGTCTTCGGTTCAGCCATAGGAAGGGTCAGTTTTCTTCATGCCCCGACGCATGTCAAGGAAGCCCGGAGCCGTTGGGGATGGTCATTCTTCTGCAACCCACTGGTAATCATGCTAATAACCCTCGACTTTACCAACGGTAATCGCGTTTTGCCGCTTCCTTCCTATTGGTGTTCGCCAGCAAGCATGTCGGTTTCCTTGAGGTCGAGGGAAAAAGGCTCAAGCGGCATGGGCTGGTCGTGGCTCAAGAATTCCTCGCAGATGCGGAAAAAGTCGGCCTTGGTATCGACGCGCCGGATTTCATGGAGGAAGCGGCCGGTGGATTCGACGCCCAATCCGAGATAGTTCATGTATTTTTTCATTTTCTGGACCTGGGCGGATTCGCGGACGTCCGGGGAGCAGACCGCATCGTAAAGGGCGCGGACGTAATTCAGCACATCGAGTCCGGTGGGCACGAACAGGGGTTCGCCGCGCTGTTCCTGGCGGATTTGGTGGAAGAGCCAGGGATTGCGGATGACGCCGCGACCGATCATCAAACCGCGCGCGCCGGTGAGGGCAAGGACTTCGCGGGCCTTGCGGGCGGAATGGACGTTGCCGTTGGCGAGGACGGGACAGGGCATGGCGGCGACGGCGCGGGCGATGAAATCGTAGTGCACCTCCGTGCGGTACATTTCGCGGACGGTGCGACCGTGGACGGTGAGGAGGTCGAGGGAATGTCGGGCGAAGATGGGGAGCAATTCCTCGAAGACGTCCGGCGTGTCGAAGCCGAGGCGCGTCTTGACGGTGAACTTGATGGAGACGGCGTCACGCAACGCGCCGAGGATGGCGTCCACGCGTTTGGGTTCGCGAAGCAGGCCGCCACCGGCGCATTTGCGGTAAACGACGGGCGCGGGGCAGCCGAGGTTGAGGTCAATGGCGGCGATGGGAAGCTGCTGCAATTCCTTCGCGACGCGCACGAGGGAGGGGATGTCGTTGCCAATCATCTGTGCGATGACGGGCCGGCCGGTGGGATTTTGGGTGATGGACTCGGCAATCCATTTTTCCAGGTGCGACACGGCGTGGACGCGGAAGTATTCGGTGTAATAAACATCCGCGCCGCCGTAGGCGGTCATGAGCCGCCAGAACGGGAGGTCGGTGACGTCCTGCATGGGCGCGAGCGCGAGGATGGGCCGCGGGGCGTCGAGGAGCTGCTGGAATTGGGCCAATTGGGCCGTCTGGCTCATGCGACACGGTAGCGGATTGCGGGGGTGATGGCAACTTGTGGAGGGAACGGGTGGTGTACGGATGCGTTCATTCCCGGATACCCTCCGGATTGCTCTTGAATTGCCGGCCCGGTTCAGGCGAAATGGGCGGGTTGCGTAACGCGCTATGAACCTGGGCGACATTCTCGGATCGGACAATATTTTGCCGGAGCTGAAGGCGGCGAACCGCTGGGACGCCATCGACGAGCTGATCGGCAACCTGGTGGACACCGGCAAAATCAAGGCCGCGGACCGCGAGGCCATCGCCGCCGTCGTCAAGAAACGCGAGACTTCCATGAGCACGGGGATCGGCTTCGGCATCGGCATCCCGCACGCCTCGACGGACCTGATTTATGAAGTGGTGGGGTGCTTCGGCCGCTCGAAGACGGGGGTCAACTTCGACGCCCTGGACAATCAGCCGGTGAATCTCGTGATGCTCTTCCTCGTGCCGCAGGGCCAGTTTCAAAAGCATCTCCACACGCTCGCGAACATTGCGAAGCTGCTCCACAAGCGGGAATTCCGGCAGGCGCTGGAGGAGGCCTCGGACGGCGCGGCGATGTTCAAAATCATCCGCGAATACGGCGGCAAGTGAGTTTCTCCCGCATGCGGGACGGCGGAGAAGGAGTTTTACGTCCGGCATTGATCCGCTCATCAAAAATCTGTGTTGCCCCATAAATCCATCGAAGCGCGGTTGCAGGCGGCGGTGTCGGCGGCGCTGCCGGGCGCGGACATCAGCGCGGTGCTGGTCCGGCCGTGTCCGGATCCGAAGTTCGGCGACTACCAGTCCAATGCGCTGATGGCGCTGGCGAAGGAACGGAAAATGAATCCGCGCCAGCTCGCCACGGACGTGGTGGCCAAGCTGGACGTGGCGGAGTGGTGCGAGAAGGTGGAGATTGCGGGCGCGGGTTTTCTGAACTTCCGGCTCAAGCAATCCACACTGGCGGAGAGCCTGCAATCCGCCGCGCGCGGCGCGCATCTTTTCTTCGAGAAAACCACAACGCCGCGGTCAGTGGTGGTTGATTTCAGTTCGCCGAACGTCGCGAAACCCATGCACGTGGGGCACATTCGTTCGACCATTCTGGGCGATTCGCTGGCGCGGACGATGCGGTTGCTGGGGCATCGGGTGGTGACGGACAATCATATCGGCGATTGGGGCACGCAGTTTGGGAAATTGCTGGTGGGCTGGAAGACGCAACTGGATCGCGCGGCGCTCGCGGCGGACCCGATTGGCGAGATGGAGCGGCTTTACAAGACGGTGAACGCGGCCGGCGAGGCCGATCCGGGCGTCGAAGCCCAGGCCCGGCAAGAACTGGTGAAACTACAGGCCGGCGACCAGCAGTACCTCCATATCTGGCAGGAAATGATCGAGTTGTCCGAAGAACAATTCAACACGATTTACGGAAGACTTGGCATCGAGTTCGACTACACCTACGGCGAAAGTTTTTACAACGCGCGACTCAAGGGTGTGGTGCAGGAATTGCGGGACAAGGGCGTCGCCCGGGAGAGCGAGGGGGCGATTGCCGTGTTTTCAGACGGCACGCAGCCGCCGAAGCATGATCCGTTTCTGAAAAGTGAGGACGGCGAATGGAAGCCCAATCCGTTCCTGATTCAAAAAAGCGACGGCGCGGCGAATTACGGCACGACGGACCTGGCAACGCTGGCTTACCGGCTGGAAACCTGGCATCCGGACGAGATTGTTTACGTGACCGACGGCCGGCAGCAGCTTCATTTTCAGCAATTGTTCGCGACGTTCGGCCGCTGGCATCCGGAGGCGCGGGTGAAGCTGGCGCATGTGTGGTTTGGCTCGATTCTTGGCGACGATGGCAAACCGTTCAAGACACGCTCGGGTGAAACCGTGAAACTGGCCGAACTTTTGGATGAAGCTGAGGAGCGCGCTTACGCCGTGGTGTCGGAGAAGAACGCGGAACTGCCGGAGCCACAGCGACGGGAAATTGCGCGAGTGGTCGGACTGGGCGCGATCAAATATGCCGACCTGCTGCCGAATCGCCAGAGCGATTACGTGTTTAGTTGGGATAAGATGCTGGCGTTCAACGGGAACACCGCGCCGTATGTGCAATATGCTTACGCGCGAATCCAGAGCATTTTCTCAAAAGGAGGAATTCAAAGAACGGAATTGGATACCCTGAAAATAGCTCCGGCAGCCCCAGAGGAATTATCGCTGGCGCGGCATTTGTTGAATTTTGGCCTGACGCTCGAAGCGGTTGCTGAGGAATATCGTCCTAATTTTCTGTGCAACTATCTGTACGAACTGGCCGGCCATTTTGCCCGGTTCTTCGAAAAATGCCCGGTTTTGAAGGCCGAACCCGCCGAACGCGCGAGCCGGCTGGTTTTGTGTGACCTGACCGCGCGCGTTTTGCAGCAGGGTCTGGACGTATTGGGAATCGAGACGCTGGAGCAGATGTGAGCCTCTGCTCTCAACTCAGCCGCATCGGCATCACCACGTAAAGAAACGGCCCGTTGATTTTCAATACCCCGGGGCTCAATTCGTCGATCAACTCCAGAAAAACTTCTTCGTTGGCCAGCGCGTTCAGCGGTTCAATCATATACTTGGGATTGAATGCAATGGCCATTTCCTTGCCCTTGTAATTGATGGCCAGGCTCTCGCGTGCTTCGCCCACCTCGGGAGAATTGGCGGTGATGGCGAGATTGTTCTTCGTGAACGCGAGCTTCACGGAATTGGACTTCTCGCTCGTCATGATTTCCGCGCGTTTCAAGGCGTGGCAGAACTCCTCGCGGGCCAGCGCGACGCGTTCCTTGGCCTCGCCTGGAATCACTTGGCGGTAATTGGGATAATTGCCCTCAATCAACTTCGTGATGACCAGCACGGACGAACCCTTGTCGTCCTTCAACGTGAAGGAGGCTTGATTGTCGGAATAACGGATCTCCACGTCGCCCTTGTCCTGCAAGAGGCGGTTCAACTCGTTGACCGCCTTTGCGGGAACGATGAATTCGCCCTGGCTTTTGTCGGAAACATCCACGTCCTCGTCCACCAGCGCCAGACGCCGTCCGTCCGTGGCAACCATGGTCATCTTGTGTTCCTTCAGGCTGATAAAAATCCCGTTCAACACGTAGCGCGACTCGTCCGTAGAAATGGCAAAAGAAGTTTTTTTCAGCATTCCCCGGATCTTTTCCTGGGGCAGGATAACTTTCTTGTCCTCCTTGAACTTGGGCAATGGCGGAAATTCCTCGGCCGCGAGGCCGTTGATTTTGTAAAACGAGGCCCCGCAACGCACGCTGCACGTGTTTTTCTCGTCAACCTCGATCTCAATCTCCGGGTTGTTCAGTTCCCGGACGATGCCAAACAGCTTTTTTACCGGGACCGTCGCAGCGCCGGCCTTTTTGACGCTGCCCTCGACGGTGCAGGAGATCGTCACGTCCAGGTCGGTCGCCGTGAGTTCGACGCGGTCCTTCTCGGCGCGAATCAACACATTCGAGAGGATGGGCAGGGTGGTGCGGACGCTGACCACATTTTGCACGGCCTGCAGGCCGTTGATCAGTTGCTCTTTGGCGATGGTTAAATTCATTGTGCCCTTAATAGTATCTGTCTGTACCTACAAGTAATCTTATTATTAAGGGTTGTGAATAAGGCAAACAACCCCCGGTGTCAAGGATGGGACAAAGACTTACAGCGGCGGAAAATGGAAGGAAGAAACGACGAGCTTCTTGAAAACTCTCAAAACTCTCGGTTGTTGACATCGTCATCATATTATTCACATCCAACCCCAAGGCTATTGGAACTGTTGTGCCCTTTTTACGATGCCCGGAAACACCGATTCCACAAACGAGACCTCATCCGCCGTGGAATCCCGTCCCAGCGAGAATCTTACCAGCGATTTGGCCAGGCTTTTGTCCACGCCCAATCCCAAAATGACGTGGGACGGCTCCAAGGACCCCGCCGAGCAAGCCGACCCGCTCGAAGCGCAAATGCCCTCCAAATCCAAACCGGCGAGCAGCGTCATGCTGTCCGACTTCTCGACCAGAAAAGAGACGGTGTTGCTGAGCCCAAGCAGGCGCGAACCGGCAAAATGAACGCCAGAAATGCGGTTTGCCAGAGAAGCCAGCCTGTTAGACAGGGGCGAAAGCTTTTCCCGGCTGAACACCGGTCGCTTTACAAAGCGCTCCAGCGCGGATGCCAGGCCCACGATCGCAGCCACGTTTTCCGTTCCAGCGCGGCGTTCATTCTCATGCGCCCCGCCAAACATTACCGGGTCCGGCAACAACGGCGAGCGGATGAACAACGCTCCGGCGCCCTTCGGGCCGTGAAACTTATGCGCGCAGATGGACACCAGGTCGGCGTTGAACTGATGAACATTTTCAAACGGCTCCTTGCCGAACCATTGAACCGCATCGGTGTGGAACAAAACCCCGCGTTCGCGGCAGATGGCGCCCAGTTCCGCGACCGGCTGGATCGTGCCAATCTCATTGTTGGCGGCCATGATGGAGACCAGGATTGTGTCTGGGCGAATGGCCTTGCGCAAATCTTCCGGGGAAACCAGTCCTTCGCCATCCACCGGCAGGCGGGTCACGTCAAAACCCTCCTTTTTGGCCAAATAATCGAAGCAATGCAGCACGGCGTGATGCTCAATGACCGAGGTGATCAAATGCCGGCCCCTGGCCTTGAGCTGCCGGGCCGCGCCGAAGATCGCGAGATTGTTGCTCTCCGTGCCGCCGCTGGTGAAGATGACTTCGCTGGGTTTGCTGCCCAGCACCTGCGCCACCCGGTCCCGCGCGTCGTCCAGCCGCGCCCGCGCCTGCCGGCCCACGTGATGAATGCTGCTGGGGTTGCCGTAAATGCCGTCCAGAAAGGGCAGCATCTCCTCCCGCACCGCCGGGTCGAGCGGCGTGGTCGCGTTATAATCAAAATAAATCGTGCGCACCGGAATGAATTTTGCAGCAGGGCGGCCGGCCCGTCAGGAGAAGCGGTCTTCCGTCCATGGATCGGCCGTGTTCGAATAGCCGCGCAACTCCCAGAACCCGAGAATGTCCCGGTCCAGGAAGGTGATTTCGCGGATGAATTTCGCGCCTTTCCACGCATAGCGTTTCGGGATGATCACCCGCGCCGGGCCGCCGTGCTCCTTCGTCAGTGGCTCTCCGCGCCATTTATGGGCGATGAGAACATCGTCATCCATGCATACGTCCAACGGATTGTTGGTGGAATAACCGTCGTAACTCTTGAAGAACACGTGCGTGGCTGCGGGTTTGGGCTTCACCAGGTCCGCAATCGTGAAAAACGCCACACCCTCAAATTCCATGTCGAACTGGCTCCAGGTCGTGACGCAATGGAAGTCGCTGACGTCCTTGAATTGCGGCAACGCGAGGAATTGCGCCCAGTTCAGCGTGACCGGGTTTTCGACGAGCCCACCGATCTTCAATTCCCATTTGTCTGGCGTCACCTCCGGCCGCACGCCCAGGTCCAGCACGGGGAAATTATGCACCTGCCGCTGGCCGGGCGGCAGCCGGTCATGCGAGCGCACCGCCGGTTTTTCCTTCCCGGCCATCTTGCGCGCCCAGCGTTCCTTTGCCGCAATGTATTGTTCCTTCATGCCAACGCTTTAAGATGACTGTTTCCGGCCCAAACGCAATATTTTCGCCGGGCGTTTTTGCCGTCGGCACCGCCCGCCGGCCCCGCGTGACGGAGCAGAAGCGTTTCATGCCTCACAGTTTAAGGTTGACAACACCTTTCGCTGAAAGGTATGGTGGCGCCAATGCGTAAAACCAATCCCAGCTTTCTGAACGGTGTCCCCGAGTTGCTCGTGCTTAAACTGCTTTCCCACCGCGAAATGTACGGCTACGAAATTGTCCGGGCCATCCAGGTCCAGACCAATGAGGTCCTGACCTTTGGCGAGGGGTGCATTTATCCGTACCTGCACTACATGGAAAAGGAAAAGCTGGTGAGCAGCAGCCGGAAGGAGGTTGCCGGCCGGAGCCGGAACTATTACCGGCTGACGCCCGGCGGCCGCAAACGGCTCGAGGAGCTTTCGGGCGACTGGGACCGTGTGGCTGCGGGCATTTCGTTGGTGATGGGCGGACAGCATGCGTGATTCCACGGTCATCGCAGAGCTTGAGCGCCGGCTGGCGGAGTTCGGCTTCCGGGACGCCCGGCTGCGCTTGCGCGCGCGCGAGCTTCGAGAACATCACGAAGATCTAAAACAAGCCGCCTTGGAGGAGGGGATGTCGGAGACCGACGCCGAGGCGCGCGCGGAGAAGTTGCTGGGCGAACCCTACGCGCTGGCCGCCCAGATTTCCGCCGTGCTTCGGCAGTCGTCCTGGTATGGGCGTCATCCGGTGATCACATTCTGCCTGCTGCCGCTGGTGGGGATGCTGCTCATGATGGCCCTCGGTCTGGGAGTGGATGCGCTGGCCACCCGGCTCTGTTTCAGGGCCGGGGAAGTGTCGCTCCTGGCGGAAACCGGTGCGGGAATGGCGCTGTTGAACACGGTGGTGCTGGGCACATGGTGCGGCATGGTCCTTCTGACGGCGATTTTCTTTTGCTGGCTGGCGCAGCGCACGGCCCGCGGCCTGATATGGGCATTGACGGCCTGCGCGGTTTGTTCGTTTTACAGTTGCTGCGCCGGCATTCAACTGCATCCCCACCAGGTGACCTTGTGCTGCGGATTCCCGCCGGCGTTGTTTCATCCGGACTGGGTACCGCTCAACTGGATGCCGTTGTTGGCGCCGATGCTTGTGGCTGCGGGTGTCTGGTGGCGGCGACACCAGAGGTTGAAGCGGTTTCCAGTTCCCGTCCGCGCGGCTGGCGGTATTCGGGCACCCCGGCCACGAGTGGTTCTTGCCCAAACCGGATTCTTTACCCCCAGCGGCTTGATTGCCATCTTGGCCGTGGGGGCCATTGTGGTCGCGGGTTTGCGCGTGCGCTCGGAGGTGTTGCGGCAGGCCGCGATCCACCGCGAACGTATTGCGACCATCTGGCCCGCCGAACGCGCAGCGGTCGAACGGCAGCTAAAATCCCGGCAAATGACCGTGGCGCTTCCCGACGCCAGAACCATCAATCTAAAACCCTGGCTTAATGCTGCGCTCACGGATTCCTTGGGCGGCTGGGACGATGCCAGCAGCAATAATTTGGCGGAGTTGCCGCAAGGTCTCCACGTCTTCGACGGAATCCCTTTCGATGTGGAAGGCCGGCTGCAGCTCATGGGGCGCAATTTGCTTGATGGCGACACTACGTGGCCCGTGCGGGTGCGAAACATTAAAGTCGCGGCAAAATGCGTTCGCATTCATCTGCTGCATGGCGCCAACGGCATCACCGAGGACATGACCGGCCGGAATGTTGCGACCCTTGTCCTTCACTATTCGGACGGCTCGCAGGTGCGGATTCCTATCGTTGCCGGCTCGCAGGTGCGGGATTGGTGGGGGCCGATCTATGACACTGCGGCCGGCTGGAACTCCTGCCAACCGACTGCGCCCGGCTCCGAGCTGGCATGGATCGGCAGCAATCCCCGCATCAAGGAGAAAGAACCCGAACTGTCCCTGCGCCTTTACCAATCCACCTTCGAGAATCCCAGGCCCGACCTCGAAATCGCATCGATTGATTTCGTTTCGAGCGTTACCGACGCCGCGCCATTCTTTGTCGGCCTGACCTTGGAATAATCATGAGCTCGAATTTTTCAATTCGCACAAGGAGTTCACCCATATACATCAAACCATAAGGTATTATTTGATTATGAAAAAACAAATGAATCGTGCCTGCGAGTTTCAATCGACTGATCGCACCAATCATATTGATTGCCCGGCTGGGTTGTTATTGTTGTGTTTTTTTGCCGTTCTGGCGGCAGGTTGTTCAACCAGCAAGCCCAAACCGAAGCCCGAAGCCGTCAAGATGCATCAACGCGGATGGATTGGCGGCGAGTTCGAACTTGCACAGAAGCCATTTACCTGGCGCACGGTGTTTGGTACGCGGGATGAGTACGTTGCTATCCTTCCCCGTGGCCTCGCCAGCTCCAACCGGGCTGGAATCCTTATTACAGCCCTGAGCAGCAACGCCCCGGCCCGGGAGGCGGGGCTGCGCGAAGGCGACTTGATTCTGAACGTCAATCACCAGCCGGTCACCACGCTGAAAGCGTTTCGACAAAGCATCGACAAAATCCAGCCGGGCACTTCCCTGCCGGTAACGGCCTGGCGCGATGGTCGCTCATTCGAATGCAATGTGCAGGTGGGACGCGAGAAGTTCGAGAATTGGGCAAACTTCACCATCGGCATCGGGCTTCCCAACCTCTCTAACTTTGGGCACTTCGATCTTTGGCCGAATCCCGGATTCGACCTCTGGGCGCTTGGTTTTGAGCAGGACTCTGGCGACCGCACCGAACTCAGTTCCGCAGAGAGCATTTATCGCCGGGCCTGCAACGGCGGGGAATACAAGCCCAGCGAGCGGGACTGGGACGTCTGGCTGGTGATTTTTAGCGTGGCGCGAGGGAAGAACATTCAATCTCAGGAAATCTTTTCTCCGACCAATTCACCGCTACCAGGCGTCGGCAAATCTACAAAGTAATGCTGCTCTTGCAGGGCTGAATTCCGCCTCCGCAAATACGCAGCGGAGCTGCGCCAACCCCCTGTGTCACCCGCCCGAATGTGTGCCATTTCGTCGCCGATGGCACACAATTTTATGACCTGAAATTCCCAAGATTAAGACGTAATGATTTATCATATAACATCTTATGAAATATGTCTCATTTCTGGCATCGTCAATGCT
>DATMLG010000324.1:0-12196 GCA_035570675.1 Verrucomicrobiia bacterium
CCGAGTTGGTCGGATAGCCGTTGGTGGGCATTTCCACCCGGAAGGTGCCGGTGCAAAAGTAATAATCCCCCCTGGCGCCGTTGGCAGCCTCAAACTGGGCCGAGTAATTGATGTTGGAGATCTCATCCGCGTAATCCTCCAAATCATGGCGGACCATGAAGGCCGAGTCATACTGGTAAGGCCAGGGACTGAGCTTGGCCACGGAAAGATTGGCTGATTCAAAGGCCCATTCGATGGCCTTGCGGAAGGTCATGTAAGCATACATGCCGGGCGCCCAGCCGCTGTGACCCACCACCGGCTGCATGGCGGCGATGTAGATGAAATAGCCCTTGCCGTACGGCTTGACGAGCAGGTACGGGTAATTGTCCCCCAGCGCAACGACCGTGGCGTCGGCCGCCTGCACCTGCCAGACCAGATGATAGACCTGGGGCTGCTGGCCTGTGTGGGGCGAGGTGCTGCCCCAGAAAGTTTCATCGGCGGAATTGGGCATCGCCCAGGACAGCACGCCGGCGGGAATATGACTGACAATGCGGTGATTGAACTGCTTGGTGAAAGTGGTATTGAGACCCCAGTTGGTGAGGCCGGTGCTGACCATATGGACACCCATGGCATTGGCGAAGGCGAAATCTCCGCGCGTCGTGCCGTCCGGGGTCCGGGTAAATGCCGATGAACCCACAATCAGATATCCGCCCGCGGCAACATAGTTGGTGAATTGGGCAATTTCGCTGTCTTGAATCGCCTCGGAAGCCAGACTTATCAAGATGGGATATTTCGGCACGCCGTTGGTCAACAACACGCCGTTGTTGATGTTCGAATCGCCAACGACCGTGAAAGGAGTGCCGTCGGCCCGCAGCGCCTCTTCAATTGACGTGGGCATCACGAAATAATGCCAGTTGGTCGGCCACCACTGATTGCCGGTTGTGCCCGGGCCGGAGGGGGTGCCGTTGGAGGCCGCCATTGTTTCCAGCGCGCGCGTGAGCTCCGAATCGTGAATGGCCACGATGGGCTGGGTGACTTGCGCCTGGAGAGACGACGCCATCCAGGCAAGGCAGCAAAAAGCAACAAAAAGACCGGGCATACGGCCCGGCCTCAGCACGCCACGACTTTCACAGGAATCAATGGGCATTTTCAAAATCATACGAGCGATTCGCGAACCAAGACTTGCGGGTTTGTGTTTCCCCGGGCAAACACCCATGTCCCCGCCCCTTTCACCATTGGATGCAAAATAATTCACGTTGTTTGTCCCGCTTCTTTCATTGAACTCTGAGTCATAGTGACACGATTTGTTCCCGGCAACCTGGCCAGGTCCAACGCAGCCTTACCTTAGCAGCTTCCTGCGGATTCGGTTAATCCGTTGATTACGGACGCGTTCTCCGTACGGCTACGGAGGGCAGGGAAACAGGCCAAATCCGGGGTTGTCATCCAGCTCCAGCCCGGCGGCAGGTTGCCCGCGCAGAGCATGCATTTCAGGAAAGAAGCGTGTCAGGGGGGCGGAGACATCGTTCAATGCTGCTCAAAAGCTTGGGAGCCTGCATTTCCACGGTGTGACGGGATTGGACAAGGCGCGCAGCCTCGACGCCCAGTTGTCTTCGCAAATCGGGGTTTGCCTGGAGGTTTGTCAAATGTTCCGTGAATGCCGACACATCCATGTAGGGCGCGATCAGGCCGGCGCCAGCTTGGGCGAATTCCGGTCCTCCGCCCGAGTTCTCGAAACAAACCATCGGCAGTCCGACGGCGCCCGCTTCAAGCATCACCAGCGGATAGGGGTCCTCACGCGAGGTCAGCGCGAATGCATCCATGGCATGATAATAATCCGCGGGCCGCGCCGTGTGGGGAATCCTATGACAGCACTTTTCCAGATTCATGGCGCGCAGATCATGGTTAAATTGCAGCGCGTCTTCGCCCCCGCCCCCGCCCACCCAAAAGAATCTGATGTCCCCGACACCCCGGGCCCGCATGGCCTGCGCAATCTGCAGAAAAACATCCGAGCCCTTGCGCCAGCCCAGGGTGCCGCAACCGCCGACCACAAATGCATTGGCCGGCCAGTTCAATTCGCCGCGAATTCGCCGGCGAATCAGATTGTGCTCCTCCGTGGACACGCCCGCAGGGACGATGAATCCATTCACCAAATCCACCTTGTCCGCAGGCACCCCGAGCTGCGCCGTCAGACAGGTTTTCACGGATTCCGAGACCGCCACAAACCGCCGGGCCAGGGGAAACGTCTCGCGCCATCCGGAATCACCGGTGATGTGGCGCACCGCGTACTCCAGCTCATGGATGTGCCAGAGCAAACTCGGGGTTCGCGTTGCCAGAAATGGCACGTGCTGCCAGGGCGCAACCGTGTTCACATAGACCAAATCGTATCGCCGGGCGCGCAGGAGGGCTTTGAGCGATTGCGTCTCCAATTGCGGCTTGAGCAGCCGCTGCCATGGACGGGGCAGCGATCCCAGCAGAAAGGCGGGGCTGCGCCAGACGCGGGTCGGGCAGACGGCCCGGAAGTCGTCCAGCAGTTCCCCGCGGCCATTCATCAGCACCTCGCACTGCAGGTTCGCGTTTGCCTTCAACCACTGCAAAAAATGCAGCAGCAGGATGGTCGCGCCATTGCGCGAGGCGGAATGGCTCAGAAAAAGTATTCGCGGCTTGGAACTCACTTGTTGCCAGGGGATGTGTCAGGCGGTTCCATGAGCGCGGCGGCCGGCCTCCGATGATTTCGGACGAAGACGATTCTTCAAAATCCGGATGGAGTTATAGCACCAGGCCGGCGGCAGGCGGTACAGGAGCCGGGCCGGGATTTTACGGCGCTGCGTTCCCCGATCCGGCCGGCTGAACAGCAGACCCAGACGCCGGAAAAACCCGGCCTCCCGGTAGCTCAACTCCCAGGCATGGCCGCGCTCGAAGATGCCGACCTCGTCAAGCAACCTCGAAATTTCGGACTCCGGCATCATCTTGAGCGCCCGGGCTTTCTCCAGATCGGCGCGAAAGGTTTTTGCTATCACAAGTTTTCTTTTCAGGCTGACCCTGATCCGTTCCTCGTCCGCCTGCAACTCTTTCCACGTTGCAACATATTTCGATTCGCTGTGATGAATGTTGTTTCCGTGCAGCCGGTAGAGAATCAGAGGCTGATCGAGAAAGACCAGCCCGCCGGAAAGCATCGATCGAAACGCCAGGGCCATGTCCTCATAAACCACGTCCTCCGGGAGCGGGCCGAAACGCTCAAAAAGAGTGCGGCTCCAGGCGGCGGCGGCGCCGAGAATGACCGGCGTTGCGGACCGGATGTAACCTTCCAGAACCGAGGGGCCATCCTGGAAATGCCGGGCCTGATTGGGCATCGGTTCCCATGTTTTTCCAACCTCGGGCTGATACGATTCGCCGATGTTGATAATCATGCCGTGAACCCCGAAGGCCTTTCTTCCGGTAGATTCCCAGGCTTCCCAACTGGTCTGAACGCGGTGCGGCAGCGAAATATCGTCCCCGGCGGAAAAGACCAGCAGCTCGCCTCGCGCTAGTTGCACCGCCCGATTCACATGTCCCGCCAGACCCAGATTTTTGGGGTTCCGATTCAGCACAATTTCGTGAGGACCACGATATGCCGCCGCCATTTCCGTCATGATTTCGAAGGTGCGATCGGTCGAGGCATCATCGGAGAGGATGATCTGAAGGGGAGAATAGGTCTGCGCGAATGCCCCCTCCACGGCCTGACGAATGAAATGCTCGTGGCGATAAGCCCCGATAATCAAAGTCAGCAACGGTTTGTTTTTCTGTTCAGTCATCTGGCGGAGGTTCGTTCAGTTCGATAAAACGGTCGCGGATGGCGTCTGCGAATTTCGCCGGGTCAATGCTTCGCCGCAACCGGCGTGGCGGACGGCCGGCCTTGGGAAAACTGCTCCCGGTAGAGTTGACCGGGATCCGGAACGCGCCTCAGCGCCTTGCACCTTTTGAAAATAACATTGCGCAGGCGGAGGGCATTGTCCTTTATGACCGGCCAGCACCACGTGGTGATTTTCGCGCAAGGAGTGATGATGGGCAACTCAGCCCTCCATTTCCGCCGCATATAAAAATAGCATTTCCAGAACTCCCGGGGCAGCAAATAAAAGCCATTTGTGTTATGAACGCAAAACACGGGAACGACATAGCTTTTCAGTCCCATTTTCCGCGCGGACAGGCATATGTCCGAGCCATACATGTGAAAGCCCTTCATCTGCTCATCAAAGCGGAGTCCGGATGATTTGCGCACGATCAACATCACTTCATCAAGGCATCTCACTTCCTTTGCCCCCACAAACGCCCCGCCGATCCGGCGCATCGCGTAGGTGCAATACAAGTCGCCCGTGCCCCGCCCGGCGGCATCCGTTCCCCAGACGCCGAGCACGCCCCATTGCGGATCCTCCCGGGCGAGCGTTTCGAGAACTTCCCGCAGCGAATCGGCCCATCCTTCGGGCAGGTAAACATCCTGATGGGCGAAAACCAGCACGTCCGTCGTGGCCTTGTCAATCGCGTCATTGTAGGCCGCGGCGGCATCGGCGAAGCCCCGCTGCAAGAAGATCTCGGAGGCAGATTGCGCCTCGGAGGAATTGAGGAGACAGGTCTTCAAGACCTCATCGTTGTTTACTGACGAAATTAAGGACCACTTCATGCGTGAGTTATTTAAGGACGGACATTTTGCGGCGACTGACCGGTCTGGAGCACCGGATGCCGGGCGAGCCAACCCCTCTCGAGACGGAGTTCGGCCGAACCGGGCGTCCGACAAAGTTATTTGGACTTCCGGACGAAGCCGAAAACGTCCTGGTGATTATTCCAGCCCCGGGGCTGGAAAAAGGCCTCGCTCCATTCTCCAATCTGGGCGCATTGCGAACGCATCCAAGCCGGAGAAGTTGCGGCGAATCCGTATTGTTCATCCTTCGGCGCCCCCAAATAGGGAGCGAAGCCGTGACCTTGAGAACGGTAGAGTTCAAGCACCCTGCCCGCCTCCTCCGCACCGACGCCACAATCCTCACCGGCGGCAAGCTTCTCCCCCACGAAATCCCCATGCGTCGTGAAAACAGCCACGCCGTTGTCGCTGAGGTTGGCGGCAAACACGCGGAGCAATTTCATCATCGGCTCAACATCCAAATGGGTCAGCAGGGATCCGCACCAGATCAAATCGAATTTTTGCGCGAATTTAAGCTTGTCAAGGTCGACCGCCGAGTAAACCGGGGTCATTCCCAGCGCGTCGGCGCAGAAATCAACGCCCTCGGTCTGGAGATCGCAAGCGGTGATGCGGGCTTCCGGATAGCGCGCCGCCAGAAACCTTCCCACGCGTCCACAACCGCAGGGAAGATCCAGAATGTTACCGACCTTCAAACCGGGGCACCGGGCAACCGCGGCTTCAATCGCACGCAGGCCCGACAGCCCGACAAGAAAATACTCGTCCGGATTGCCTTCAAACATGGTGTCTGACGTGGAAATGCGGCAATTTATTTGGTTGAGCATCGCCTTGTCATGCGGCGACAAACCCGATTGGGTGCGGATCAGCTGCCCGCGCCGATAAGCCAGATACGGCGGCAACGTGAACATCGTCATGCCCAGCTGGCGCAATGTCTTTCTCGTATTCGGGCCGGCCATTGGCAACAACCGCCGGCGAAGTTTGCTGCTGATTTCAAACAGATTTGGCATAGGTGCTGAGTCGGTCGTATTCATGTTGTAACTGAGTGAGGGCGGAACGCGCCAGTGAAAACCGGATGACAACGGTTGCAGAATCCTTTAACAGCCGGAGGAAAGCGGAAGAAACTGCCAAAAAGCTTCAGTCCGGCGCGCAAAGTCAGGGACTGTGCCGCCAGCCTGTTTGCGGAACGAATTGCCGCGCCAGTCCTGTCGACGGCGCGGCTTTACATTCGTTCCTCTCAAATCTACGGACCGGCCGAAAAGCTCGGGGCATTCCCCATGACGGTGGACAGAACCCGCAGATTTTGGGGCGTGGCCGGCAGTTGAAGCAGGCTGAAACTCTCCAGCTCCGTGTTGGCTTCCCGGCCCGCAAAGATAATCTGGTGCGTCCCGGCGGTCAGGGCAAAAATCTTGGGGATGAATTGATTGTTGGTGTCCGTGCCGGTGCCGCGCCAGCTGACAATCGTGTTTTGAAAGCCCGAGGTGAACGGGAAAATATCCCACGCCATGGTGGGATCCACGGGCTGCGCGTCGATGTTCACGTAAAACGAATTCGCCGAATCATTCGGCGCATTCACCAGCGCTTGGATGACGTAATTTCCGGCGTTGGTGATGGTGAAGTTGTAAGTTGCTTCGCCGGTCGCCGAGATCGTGGTGCTGGTGACCGATTGGGAAATATAGTTGCCGGTCACGGTCAACGGGGCGGTGATGGTGCCGGACGTGGCCTGAAAGGTCAGGCTGGTATTCGGCGCGGGGGGAACTTCCACGCTCATGGTAAGGCTGGCGCTCGCGGAGTTCGTGCCGGCCGTGGCTAGCAGCGTCCACACATACGTGTTGCCGCCCGTGCCCGTGGCAAAGTTGAAACTGACACTGGGAATGGCGCCCGAGCCGCTTTGATAAACGACCGTTGAACCGCCGTTGACGGTGTAGGTCCACTGCCAGTTCACCGTGCTGGTGCCGCTATAGCTGGCCGAGGACGAGAACTGGACCGTGGTGCCTTCATACACCTGCAAGCCGGCGGTGTTGGCATCAACGTCGGAAGCGCTGGCGGAAACGGGAGCAAGGCTCAGGGACGGGGCGGCGCCGCTTGAACCATACGCATAGGGCCCGATATCCCAGGCGCCGCTCGCCGAGCGGAGATTGCCGTTCAAGTCCGTCGTAAAGTAGGAAGATTCGTTCGCACCCTTGCCGATGAGGGAGGTCGCGCCCGCGGCCAGTTGATAGTTGTTGCCGGGGGACAGCGTTTTATATTGAACGAAGTAACCCTGCGCCTGGGAGCTGCTCAGGTAAATGTTGTCTCCCATCGAGATGGGGCTTCCCCAGGTGGTGATGCTGTTGCCGGCATTGACCAAAACATTGTTGTAGCAATAACATTGGGAAAAAGGAGCGCTCGATTGTCCGCCCAAATTACCAAACGCGATGGCTCCTTGAGGAACTCCGCCATCAGTATCAACTATCAGATTGTCATCAATGATAACATCGGTGAACCCCGGCGCCTGGACAGCGCCATTGTCCGTATTGACAGCAATTCCGCCACCGCCGTCCTGTGTGGCGGACGAAGTTGACTGGCAGATGTTGTTGTAAATTCGGACGTGATTAAAAGTCCCGCCCCAGCCGTCGAGAAAGATTGCGGAATTGGCGAGATCCGAAAAAGTGTTGTTGTAAATCTTGATGTAGCTTCCCGCCAGGGGCTGGGTGCCGTCCTCGTGCTGGCCGCCGCTGTACGAAGGGCTGCAAATGTAACCGTGGATCTGATTGTTATACAAGCTCCAGCCGCCGGCACCGTCTATTTGGAATCCGTCCGCGCCAAACGCGCTGTTGGCGCTGTTCGGCGCTATGCGCGGCACATAAACGGTGTTGTCGTGAATCTTGGTGCCGTCGTACGCATTGTCCTGCGGGGTGATGAACATGAAATGATCGGCGGCGGTGTCGTTGATGTAAGCATAATTATGGTCGAACTCAAACGCGCTCGGTCCCCCGCTGGAACTGGCACCGTCGACGCCGGTGGGAAGGCTGCCAAAGTTGACGTAACCGATCCGTACTCCCACGGCGCTGACCACCGAGGCGCACCCGCTGTATCCGCTGACGGCGAAGTGCATGCCCCCGTCGCCGGCGTCGCCGCTGATGACGGTGTAGTTGGCCGGCGTAAACGCGTAACCGCTGCCGCTGAAGATGGCCGTGCCGTTATGGCTGGAATCCTGGCCGATCTGATAGGTGATCGGATTGCCGGATGACCCGCCGGGCGGCGTCCAGCTTCCGGAAACTGAATAGGTGTGGGAGGAGCCGGAAACGCCGCCGCTGATGTAAACGACATCGCCAGCCTTGACGCCGGAAATCGAAGACAAACTTGCCCAGGCGTTTGCCCAGGAGGTGCCGTTCTTCGAACCCGTGGCGGAGCTGTCCACGTACCAAGTGGTCGCCGTCGCCGTGACGGCAGACACAAGCGTTATCAACAGCAACAGATGGAACGCTCCAGGAATCCGACGCATCGGACGCGAAAGCGAAGACCGGAGAGCAGGACCAGCCGGAGCCGGCGTCAAATTGCGTAACGTAATATTCTTCATGACCAACTTCAGAGCAGAATGACTGCCAAGGGCCATTCAAAAGGCCCGGCAACAGGGCTTACAATTGCCGACATCCGCTGTCTTCGCAAGCAAGACATGTAAGGAGCGATGTACACCGCCTTTACGCCGGAACCTACCCATTTGGCCTGCAAACAGTTAACTTTGCTTAATTTATGCACTGTCAAATGCGCGGCCGGGCTGGCCAGTTAAAGGACATTGATTAAAATAAATTTCGAGGCGGCGGTATGGGCGATAGAACGCCGTGGAACATTGCCGTTCGCACGATTTTCAGATTGCAATCTGCCCGAAGAAATATTCCAAATTCTTGCTGTAATCGACGTTCGATCAGGGTTGAAATTCGAATCGCGGATTGTCCTGCGAGGCACCTTCGCCACTTGGTGCAGCTTCGGACCCGGCTTCTTCGGTGACCGGAATCGCCGGTATCTGGCAGATGGTCGCCAGCAGCCAGAACCAGATGATGATCAATTGGTCAAAATAGGTGATGGAAATGAAGGACAGGCAGTGAGCGAACAGCGACACGCCAAAGGCCCAGTAAAGGAACGCCACGGGGGCGCCGGGGGGTTCCGCGCGCACACTGCGCCCGATGGCCTTGAAACAGAGAACGATAATTGCGACGAACAGCCCGAGTTTGAGTATGCCGCCCTTGACCCCCTCCATGATGTAATGGTTGGTGATGTCCATCATGTTCGGGTCCGCGGCAATCACTTCGCCCGCAGGCCCCCAATGCGCCGTATAGGTGGTCCCAAAAAGCCACCACTCATTGAAATATTTTACGGCCTGCCCGATCAGGAAGGAACGATGCCAGCCGCCACCGCCGATGAGACCGCTCAGGTCGGATATCAAATACCAAACGGGCTGCTTCATCACCATCGCAAGCGCGACGATGGTCAGCACCACCGCCCAACGGATCATCCGCATCTTCGTCCGGAACTTCCAGAGTCCCAGGCCCAAAAATGCCGCCATCAGGCCAATCAAGGCCCCGCTGGACGAGGCAGCGACAGTAATGGCGAGCGCAGCCAGGCAACCCACCAGCGCCAGCATCCGGTGCGGCCGCCCATAGAACCAAAGCGCCACAAACAGCGGAAATTGGGTGGCGCCAAAACACCCGGCCAGGATCGGATGACGAAACGCCCCTTGACAGCGCAGCGAGCCATCCCGCACCGAAGTCAATTCCGGCACGCCGCCGAACACGGAGAGATAGTTATGGGCCGTCACCTTCTCAATCAGCATCAGAATGGCGACCGGCACGCTGACCCAGGCGAGCGCACGGACGCTGATGATGATGTCGTCAAGATCCACGACCACGCATCGAACAAAATAATAGCAGCCAGCGGCGTTGAAGGCATCGCCGAGGCGATTTATGAAAAGCGCCACCGACGGCTTGGACAGGCTGCCAAAAATGACGGAAACGACGACCCACCAGGCGAAATACCTGTCAATCTTTGTCCATTTGAGGGCTGCAAACTCCCCTCTGACGTAAACCCGCACCATTCCCAGCAACAACAGGATGCGGAACAAATAGAAGTGCAGCCCCAATACGTTGAGCTGCTGTCCCATGGGGACAATGCCCACCATGACCAGCACGGGGCAGACCGCGTAACGCCGTGGCGAGGACCATACCAAATAGCCCAAGACGACCACCAACAAGAGGGCGATCGGGGAAAAACTGGCTGTATCCTGGCCTTCCACAAAGGATTGAACGGATCAGGCGCGCGGAGCCGAGCTGCTCAGTTGCGCGGCCGGCGTCTCCGCAAAGGGCAACAGCCAGCGGCGCAATTTGGCGGCTTGATCCCGCCGAAGATAGGCGACGGCCTCGGGCCGGATGAGCGGTTTGCGGAACGAAAGTTTCCAGGAAAGGAAACCGCTGAAGCGGACGACGCTGCCGAAGAAATAAGGATTGGTGGTGATGCGGCGGCAGCATTTGAGAAACTCGAACAGCGTGTTGGAGCCGAACGCGGCGTCCATCTTGCCGGCCTTGAACATCCCGCGCCAGATGCCGCCGGCGCTGGAGGTGGGGCGGTAATGGAAGATGTGCAAATCCGGGCGGGTGAAAATTTCCCAGCCACGCAGCCTGGCCTCAATTTGAATCAGCCAGTCCGAGCCGCCCAGGACCAGGGGCTGGTAGCCGCCCACCTGTTCAAAGCATTGGCGGCGGAACAGCGCCGAACCGCCGGCGACGGAGTCGAGCGAATTGCTGCGCCGGCACTCCCAGACATTGCTGCCGTTGTAACGCTCATAGAGGAATCCGCTGCCAATGCCGAGGCGCGGGTTGCGGGCGAATTCGCCAAGCATGGACTCGTAATAATTGGCGCTTTCAGGCGCCTGATCGGCATCCACAACCCCGACAAAATCGAATTCCAGGGGCTTTGCCAGCTCGAAGGCGGCCATGACAGCCTTGTATTGCGAACCGAAATTCCGCCCGCCACGGGCGCCGGCGGACTGGAGGTGGATAAAGGGATGCATCGCGGCGAACTCGTTGACGATGGCCGCGGTGCGGTCCGTCGAGCCGTCATCCATGATAAACCAGGCGACGGGCCGGACGGTCTGGCACAGCACGGCCTGGATAATGTCGCCAATGGAGGCTTGTTCGTCCTTGGCGGCGGTCAGCAAAACATAACGTGGTTGCATATTGAGTGAACGGGCGATGTTGTTTTGGGCGGTTGCCCGGGAGTTGAAACGAAATCCGGGTTATTTGGAGGAATCGGCGGCGGCAGTTTGCGCGGGGAACTGACCGGAGAACATCCAGCGCAGACAGGCCAGGCTGCGGCGAACCTTGTGAGAATACGCATCACGTTTCCCTCGGGCGAACCAGAGGGCGAACGTGTAGCCGATGCTGCGCAGCAGCAGGTGAAGGCACGAGACCAGGAAATAAAGCGCGACCGCGGGCCAGTGGTGGTGTTTCCGCCAATATTGAAGATCGGCCCGTTGTTTCTCGATGAAGAACCGGACGGGCGCATTCGAGGAACTCGCCCCGCCGTAATGGATCGCCTCGGCGGCGGGGACGAACATCAGTTTCCAGCCGCCATTCCAATAGCGCCGGCACCAGTCCATGTCCTCGCCATACATGAAGAACGATTCGTCAAGCAGCCCGACTTGTTCCAGCGCCTCGCGGCGGGCCAGCCAGAAGCATCCGGTCAGGATGTCCACGGGCCGGAGGGTTTCCTGCGCCCAGTATTTCATGGAGTAACCGGAGAAAATCCTCATCCCGGGAAACATCGCATCGAGGGCGAGCGCGCGGCAGAACATGTTCCAAACCGTGGGAAATCCGCGGCAGGAACGCTGCAATTTGCCGTCGCCACCGATGATGCGCGGACCGGCCATGCCGACGTCGGGGTGCTGGTCGCAATAATCCACCAGCGTGGTCATGCAGTCCTTGAGCACCTTCACATCAGAGTTCACGAAGGCGAGATAACGACCGCGGCTGTGCGAGACGCCGAGATTGTTGGCCCTGGCGAAGCCAAGGTTCGCACCGCTGCGGATAAGGCGGACATGGGGAAACTGTATCTCGACCGCCTCCGGCGAGCCGTCTGAGGAGGCATTGTCCACCACGATAATTTCCATGGGATACCGGCAGACTTCGGACGTGAGCGAAGCGAGACATTGCAGGAGGTAATCCCGCGCGTTCCAATTGACAATGATGACGGACACGACCGGACGCGAGGCGTCATCGGTCATGGCCAGATCAACGGATTGGGGTGATTGAGGCATGTTTGGTCAAAGCGGTTGAGGCGTGGACGGAGCCGGGACCGGAGCAATGGCGGCGCGACTGAACCGAAAACGAATGGCCTTGTGCCAGCCTTGCGGATAGGCGAGCCAATCATAGGCGCCGTTCAGCTTGGCGGCGAACAGGGCGTTGTCGTCGCAGGAATTGACAGGGAGCCGCCGGAGGGAAAAATGATCATCATCCGGTTTCACCCGGCCAATGCGGGTGGTGACGCAGTTGCGATAACCGCAGGTGTTGAGCAATTCCT
>DATMLG010000325.1:0-7112 GCA_035570675.1 Verrucomicrobiia bacterium
GGCTGATGACGAACGAGGTTCCGCGGAAGACGAGGGCGATGGGGAAGGGGAGCAGGTGAGGATGGGGTGTCAAGGGCGGTTGACCTTGACAAACGGCAGGCCGTGGTGGAAGATAACCTACACCCCTCGCCGTTAGGCGAAGTCTATGTCTCATGGATGTTTTCAACAAAGCAAAAGTGCTTCTAAAAACATCTGAGGCAACTGCGTTTGTCCTGTCTTTTGCGCTCGCGGTCCTAGCGCCCTCCCGCATGTTCGCGGAAAATTGGCTGACGTACCACTACGACAATGCCCGAGATGGGGCCAACACGAATGAGACGGTGCTGACGCCGGCCAACGTCAACACCAACACATTTTTCAAATTGTTCACTTACACGGTGGATGCCGAGGTTTATGCCGAGCCGTTATACATGGCGAATGTGGCGATTACCGGACAGGGCACGCATAATGTGGTGTTTGTGGCCACGGAAAATAACAGCATTTATGCCTTTGACGCAGACAGTAATTTGGGGACGAATGGAGGATTGCTGTGGCACACCAACCTGGGAACTGCGGCTACGAGCGTCCTTTTTGGCACCCGTTATTACCACAATGTTTTAAACCCACTCCTCGGCATCACGGGCACCCCGGTCATTGATCCTGGGTCGGGAACGCTTTATGTGGACGTCTTGACGACCCCCGTGCCCGATACGACGAACGCCCAGCACCATGTCCACGCCTTGAATATCGCCAACGGCACGGAACAACCCTACAGCCCGGTGCTCGTCACCGCTTCGGTTCCGGGAACGGGGGTGGACAACTCCAACGGCGTGGTGAAATTTAATGCCAACCAGGAGGATTCCCGGCCAGCTTTGACGCTGGTTGGAGGGACGCTTTATGTTGGCTTCGGCAGTTTTGGGGATACCGATCCGTTTCACGGCTGGGTCATTGGCTTTAATGCCACCAATCTCCAACAACTGACGAACTACACTTTTAACACCACTCCCAATGCCACGTACAGTGCCTTTGGCACAAATGCCGGCGAAGCCGCGCTCTGGGGAGGAGGAGCCGGACTTTGTGTTGATGCCAGCAACAATCTTTACTTTGAGACTGCCAACGGAAGTTTCAGCGCCAGCACCAATGGCGGGGACTACGGGGACAGTTTCGTCAAGCTTTCCACTTCCAACCAGTTCGCGGTGGCCGATTATTTCTCGCCCTCGAACCAAGCCTCCATGGCGGCGAACGATGCGGACCTCGGGTCGGGCGGCGCGATGCTGTTGCCGGATTCGGCGGCCAGCGCGACGCATCCGCATCTGCTGATTGGCGCAGGCAAGGAAGGAACTCTTTATCTGGTGGACCGTGACAACATGGGACACTTCAGCACCGTGACAAATAACATTGTCCAGGAAGTTTATGGCGTCATTGGCGGCGGCAGCTTTGGTACGCCGGCTTACTTCAACCATTGGATCTATTATCAGGGCGCCGGTGATGTCATGAAAGCTTTCGCCATCACCAACGGAATAATGACGACCTCGCCTGTATCCCAATCCTCGGTGAGAATCAGCAATCTCGGTTATTCGCCGGTCATTACTGCGAATGGAACCAGCAACGCCATCGCCTGGGTCGTCGATGCCAGCGCCTACAAGAACACTTCCTCCGATACCAGCAGCGGACCCGCCGTTTTGCGCGCCTTCAACGCCACAAATCTGTCCCAGGAATTATATAGCAGCAGCCTGAAGGCAGGCGATTACGCCCCCGGAACGGTCAAGTATCCCGTGCCCACCGTGGCGGATGGAAAAGTTTTTGTGGCGGGGGATTATGGTGTGGCCGTTTATGGGCTTGGAGTCACTCTTCCTCCTCCCACCATCTCGCCCAACGGCGGCATTTACACCAATTCGGTCACCGTGACCCTGGCGGACGCCACCAACACCACGATTTATTACACGCTGGATAACACGCCACCCACGACCAATTCGTCGCTCTACTCCGGGCCGCTCCAACTGACCGGCAACGCCACGCTCAATGCCAGCGCGTTTGAAACCAATTTCTACAACAGCGTCGCCGCCAGCGCCGTGTTCACCGTGCTGCCGCGCCTCTCGTTCACCTCGGAGGGTTTTACCGCCAACAGGCAATTTCAACTTGGTTTCTTGGGTGTGCCCGGCAGCAATTATGTCCTGCAGGCCACGACGAATTTCGCGAATTGGATTTCTCTTAGCACCGACCAGGCGCCTGCCAACCTGTTTTATCTGGTTGATCCGGGAGCAACCAACTTCCCGTATCGTTTCTACCGGGTTTTGGGGCAGTAATCCGCCTTCGCCAAGGCTTCGACGCGCTGGAGTTGATAGTTGAGGGAGGGAAAGGAAGGGAGCGGGACCAATTCAAAATTATAAATTCAAAATGTAAAATTGAAGAACGAAGGGCGGCAGGGTCAGGGAGTGCTGGAAGGAGTCTGGGTGATGGGGATGGAGGGGATGAGGCGTTTTTGGAACCAGCGGACGGCGAAGAGGTCGACGATGCCGCGGCCAAGGCGATTCCAGAGGCCATACTTGGAAATGCCGGCGACGCGGGGTCGGTGGTTGACGGGAATTTCAATGACGCGCGCGCCGGCGGAATGCGCGAGCACGGGCATGAAACGATGAAAGCCGTTGAAGGCAAACAAGGGGTCGAGGACGGGGCGCTTGAAGGCGCGCAGGCCGCAGCCAGTGTCGCGGAAATCCACGCCGAGCATGGCGGCGCGGGCCTTGCGGGCGATTTTGGAGGAGATGCGGCGGAGGGCGTTGTCCTGGCGCTTGGTGCGCATGCCGCAGGCGACGTCGTATTTTTCGAGTTCGGCGAGAAGGCGGGGGAAATCGGCGGGGTCGTTTTGGAGGTCGCCGTCGAGGGTGACAATGATGGGGGCGCGGGAGTTGCGGAAGCCGGTCCAGAGGGCAGCGCTTTGGCCGGCGTTGCGGCCATGGCGGAGGCCGCGGACGCGGGCATCGGCGCGGCTGGCGGCGGTGATGCGGTCCCAGGTGGCATCGGTGCTGGCGTCGTCCACGAGGACGAGTTCGAAGGGGCGGGTTTCGGCGCGGAGCGCGGCGATGACCTGTTCGGCGAGCGGGGCGACGTTGTCCGCCTCGTTGAACATCGGGACGATGATGGAGATTTCAGGTTGCACGACGGTTCAACGCGCTGGCCGGGATTATGGCGGCGGGGCCGGGAAAAGGCAAGGGCGAGGGAAAGGGAGCCAATTAAAAAAGCAAAATTAAAAATTAAAAATTGAAGACTGGATGGGCCGACGAGATGGAAAGGCGGGATTAAGAGTATGATTAGGATTAAAATTAAGAAGCGAAAGAGCGGCGCGCCGCGCGAGGGCACGCGGCCTACAACTCTTCCGCAAAACGTGATTTTTCCCAATAAAACGGCCAAAACTCGACTTTCGAGGGCAGATGGGATAGGTTAAGAGGGTATGATTTCAGCCATGGAACAAGCCAAACAAGCGGAGTTGAAGGCAGCGCCGAATCCGGTGAAGCAATACACCGGGGAGGTGGTGTATATCCATGCGTTTGACGTGGCGTATGACATGGCGCGGAAGCCGATCCGGGAATTGCTGGGGCAACCGGTGGCGCAGTTCGCCGTGGACACGAGCAAGCGGCTGCCGCGGCATCTGTTTTTTTACAAACCGCAAATGATCCGGCTGCCGCCGATGGAACGCATCGGGCCGCATGGCGCGGTGCGGGTGGAACGGGTGGTGAAGATTTTGCCGGTGGGGGCGATCAGCATCACGGTGCGGGTGCCGTTCGCGGTGCGGCGGATCGAGGACTTGGTGGATTATCATGATTTGGAATTCAGCAACGGCATGTTGCAGGAGGAGGTGCGGCAGATCGCGGAGGAAGTTCGCCGGGAACTGGCACCTTACCTGGTGCGACCGGTGACACACCTGGCTCCGGAGGAGGCATACACGGTGTTCTGCATTCAATCGCCGCTGGCGACGGCGGAGGGCGAGGCGTTGAGCGCGGAAAACTGGCTGCGGGCGCAACGGCGGGAGGTGGCGGCATTGCTGACGCAGGAGCCGGACATCGACCATCTTTCAACGCAGGAGGCGGATGAATCCACGGTGCGGCATCTGAGTTATTACGAGCACGACCTGGTGGTGGTGGACTGGGACGCGGCGCTGATCGTGGACCGGCCGGAAAATTTTGACGAGACGCTCTATGTCATGGAACTGGCGAACCTGCAGCTCACGGAGCTGGAGGCTTACGACCGGATGCTGGACGACGCGCTGGAGCGGTCGTATCGGGATTTGGGCGAACGGCGGGCGCGCGCGCGGGGCGAGGTGTTGCGGGAGCTGCGGGACATCCGCATTGACCTGGCGCGGTTCAACGATGAGTTGAGCAACATCACGAAATTTTTCGGCGACTGGCATCTCGCGCGGATTTACGAAAACATCGCGGCGCGGTTTCATCTGGGGGACTGGCACCGGTCGATTGACCGGAAGCTGAAGACGCTGGATGATTTGTATCAGTTGCTGAAGCAGGACCAGAACAACCGCTGGATGCTGATACTGGAGGTCACGATTGTGCTGCTGTTCGTGATCGACCTGGTGATTTTGTTTGCGGGGTTGAAGAGGTAGGGGGGAAGGAATTCAAAATTAGAAATGCAAAATTAAAAATTGGGGAAGGAAGATTTAACGCCAAAACACGAAGGCACCAAGGATTGGATGGTAATTTTTAGCGAGTAGAGATTTCCGATTTCTAAAACCCTGTGCTCCGAACATGCCACGCAATCAGGCCATAGGCGGACAAATAACGGACAGCCACGGACGCGCTTTTGCGTCGAAACACGACGACATGCACGTCATCGGATGGTCGGTCGTAAAAATGTTCATTCGAGGATGCTGCTTACTGAGGAAAGCCCAGCCATGCTGTGAGTCGTCATCAGGAATTGCTTTAACCTCACTGATTGAAATCAAGGGAGTGTGTGCCCGGGACCGCCATACGAACAGGTTGGAAAGTCTCCAATTCGGCCAATCGTGTAGGTGCCCCCTGCCGGGCATCGAAGCCAACTTAAATCCTTCTTTGCCAGGCGACCAACATAGGGCAGCAGGTCGTCCCACGTCGGAACGGCGTTTGAATCTGCGTGATGGTCCAAGGCCCACTGTTGCTTGGCGCCATCGATGATCCTGAGACCGTTGATGCAAGTGCCGAAATCAGGGCTTTGTGCGTAGCGATCCGACCAGACAGCATGACACGCTGCACACAGAGTCAGACAGCACACGAGAAGTGTAAACAATGACGCACGCATATTACCGCATCGGCGAGGGAGCGTACCTTTCTTGGCGACCAAAATCAAGCCGCCAACTCCACAAAGGTCAGATCCAAAAGCGCCAGAGGACCTGCGACACCAAGACGCTGCACGAAATATCAGGCCGTCGGCGCAGCTTTTCGGGCGAGTTTGCGCAA
Organism: Verrucomicrobiia bacterium; assembly: GCA_035570675.1. Lineage (GTDB taxonomy): Bacteria > Verrucomicrobiota > Verrucomicrobiia > Limisphaerales > Pedosphaeraceae > DATMLG01. The sequence continues at coordinate 5,418 of DATMLG010000325.1, forward strand.
TTGGCGAAGACGGCCGTAGCCGATCAATTCGTTGCGTTGCTCGTCCCACAGGCGGAAGTTCAAGGATTTGAAGCTGGCGAAAAAGGTGACGGGTTTCACCTTTTGGAAAATGGGGTCAGCCTTGTGGCAACGTTCCAGGTTGTAATTGGGGATGCGAGAACTGAGATGATGGATGTGATGGTAGCCGATGTTGCCGGAGAACCACTGCAGAATTTTCGGCAGTTTGTAAAACGAGCTGCCTTGCAGGGCGGCGGCGGTGTAGTCCCAATTGTCGCCGCGTTCCCAGTAAACGCCCTCGAACTGGTGCTGGACGTAGAAAAGCCAGAAGCCCGCGCCGCCGGCGACGGCCAGGGTAATCAACTGAATCAGCAGGTAAGCCTTGAGTCCAAAAATGGCCGCGAGCCCAATCACCATCCCGGAAAGCGCAATGTTCATCCAGAGGACGGAATCGCGTTCGCGTTTGTTCGCTGCCGCGGAGGGAAACCGTTGCCGGACGAGGAAGATGAAAAGTGGCGCAATCAGAAAGAGAATGACGGGATTTCGCGCCAGTCGATACGCGAAGCGACGCCCACGGGAGGATTCGAGGTATTCCTGAACGGTCAGGGTCCAGATGTCGCCGACGCCGCGTTTGTCGAGGTGGCCGGAGGTGGCGTGGTGGATGGCGTGTTCCCAGCGCCATTGATAATACGGGGTGAAGGTCAGCACGCCGGTGATGAATCCGACGAAGTTGTTTGCTGTCCGCGACTTGAAATACGAGCCGTGGCCGCAATCATGAAAAATGATGAAAATTCGCACCAGAAAACCGGCGGCGAGCACGGCCAACGGCGGGAGCAACCACCAGGAAATGGTGAGGCATCGATACATCAGGCACCAGAGCAGCAGGTAAGGGCCGAAGGTGTTGACCATCTGCCACACGGCGCGGGGCGTGGAGGGTCGCGTGTATTTCGCGACGATTTTCTTGCAAACCGCGCTGTTGTCCCGGCCTTCGGATGATTCGTTCTGTTCAGTCATACGCTATTGATCTCGCATACAATGTACCGGATAAACTTGGGCATTGCAATTGATGAATATACGTTGGCGCACAAAGGTCAGCAGCGGTGATAGTTGGACATCACGAAAAGAAACAGGACAGCAGGGCAGGCAAGGCCTGCACTCAATATGAGGAAGCCTGCGGGGTCTGACAGCAGCGATGTTCGCACATTGCAGGCGGGGGCGGGCATGGTTAGGCTTGGGTTGTGGCAAAACCAAAAAACGTCGAGCTGGAGGAGGCGGGCATCGTCATACCGATTCTTTACGAGGACCGGTCGGTGCTGGCGCTGGACAAGCCGGCGGGCTGGATGCTGGCGCCAGATTGGTGGGACCGCACGGGACGGAATTTGCATCTGGCGCTGCAATCATCGCTGACGGCGGGGGATTTTTGGGCGCGTTCGCGGAATTTGAAGTTTTTGCGGTTCGTTCACCGGCTGGACGCGGAGACGACGGGCATCACGTTGTTTGCCAAGAGCCAGGGGGCGTTGCGGTCTTACAGCGAGATGTTTGAGGAGCATCGGGTGGAAAAGTATTACCTAGCGGTGGTGCATGGCATTCCCCGGGAATCGGCGTGGAAATGTATTTTTCCCATCATCCCGGATCCGGCCCTGAAGGGGAGGATGAAGGTGTTACGCGGCGGCGGGCATGGTTAGGCTTGGGTTGTGG
>DATMLG010000326.1:0-8224 GCA_035570675.1 Verrucomicrobiia bacterium
CGCCCTGCGCGAAGACCCGGACGTGATTCTGGTCGGCGAGTTGCGCGACCTGGAGACCATCGAGCTCGCCATCACGGCCGCGAGCACGGGTCACCTTGTCTTTGGTACGCTGCACACCCAGAGCGCGGCCAAGACCGTCGACCGTATGATTGACGTCTTTCCGGCCGACCAACAAAACAAAATCCGCGCGACACTTTCCGAGGCGCTCAAGGGCGTCGTCGCTCAGAACCTCTTCAAGCGCGTTGACAAGAAGGGCCGTGTCGCCGCGCTGGAAATCCTCGTTTTCACCACCGCCATCGCCAACCTGGTCCGCGAAGGGAAGACCCACCAGATTCCCGGCATGATCCAGGTCGGCAAGAAGCACGGCAATCAGCCCCTCGACGACGCCATCATGGACCATCTCAGGATGAAACGCATCTCCCCCGAGGAAGCGTACGAAAAGAGCCTCGACAAGAAGAAATTTCGCTCGTTTCTGCCGAATCCTCCGGATGAGGACGAGACGTGATTTAAACTGAGCTGATCTATGCGCCGACCCGAACTGGACCAGATTCTGTCCACCATGCTGGACGCCGCCCCGGAGGTGTCCGACCTGCTATTCACGGTGGACAAGCCGCTGCAGATTGAGTCCGTCGGCGAACTCATCCCCGTCACGTGCGATCCGCCCATTGAACGCCTCACCCCCTACCAGACCGAGACCATCGCGCTGAACCTCGTCGGCGAAAACCAGTGGCACATCAAGGATCTCCTTCGCGCCGGCTCCTGCGACTCCGCCTACACCGTCCTGGACAAGGCGCGTTTGCGCATCAACATTTTTTCGCAACGCGGCAATTATTCCATCGTCCTCCGCAAGTTGAACACCGTCATCCCCACGCTCGAGAGCCTGAAGATGCCGGAAATCATCCAGCAGGTGCCGCGCGAGAAAACCGGTCTCGTGCTAGTCACCGGCGCCACCGGTTCCGGCAAATCCACCACCCTCGCCGCCGTCCTCAACGATTTCAACAGCACCAAGGCCATCCATATCATCACGCTGGAGGACCCCGTTGAGTTCGTGCACCCCCATCGCGCCGCCACCTTCAACCAGCGCGAATTAGGCAGCGATTTCGACACCTTCGCTAACGGCCTCCGTGCCGCCCTGCGCCAGGCCCCCAAGGTCATTCTGGTCGGCGAAATGCGCGACCGCGACACCGTCAAGATCGCCCTCAGCGCCGCCGAAACCGGTCATCTCGTTTTGAGCACGCTCCACACCGTGGACGCCGGCCAGACCATCAACCGTATTCTGGGTATGTTCGAAACCGAGGAACAGGAACAAATCCGTCTGCGCCTCGCCGACACCCTCCGCTGGGTCATCAGCCAGCGCCTCGTCCCCAAGCTCGGCGGCGGCCGTTGGGCGCTCCTGGAAATCATGGGCTCCAACCTCCGCACCAAGGAAACCATCGTCCAGGGCGAAAGCGAAGGCAAAAGCTTTTACGAAATCATCGAATCCAGCCAGCCCTTCGGTTGGCGCACCTTCGACACCTCCACCGTCGAAGCCTACGAGCAAAACCTGATCTCCGAGGAAACCGCCCTGCTCTACTGTTCCAAACGCGGCCCCGTCACCCGTGCCATCGACAACCTCAAGAAATCCCGCGGCGAAAGCACCACCCAGTTGAACGGCCTGCGGATGAAAGCCCCCGTCATCGTCGGCAAGCGCGAAGCGCCGCCGGTTGCCGCCTCACTCAAACTAAAATAACCTTATGTCCGGAGAATTCGATTTTGTCAGTGCCACGGACAGGCCCGCCCTCCTCGCGTTTTCCACGCCCGAATGGCTCGAACAAGCCCGCGCCTCGCTCCAAGAACTCGGTTACAAGGTCCACACCGCCGCGACCCACAGCGATTTCCTCATCCGCTTCAGCCAGTTCCGCTATCAGGTCGTCATTCTCGAGGAACTCTTTGCCGCCAATTCCATCATCGAGAACTCCACCCTTTGCACCCTGCAACACATGCCCATGAGCCAGCGCCGGCATTCCACCATTATTTTGCTGGGGCCATCCTTCCAGACCTTCACCCCCATGCAGGCCTTTCAGCAAAGCGTCAACTCGGTCATCAACCCCTCGGAAATCTTCCTGCTCAAGCAGCTCATCGAGAAATCCGTCGCCGACAACGACTTCTTCCTCCACAGCTTCCGCGAAGCCCAGACCAATCTGTACGCCCAGGCCAAACCCTGAGCCGGGCCGCAAGCGTTGTTCCCCTTTCTCGCTATTTTTCCCCTCCGCAGATGCGGGAAATCAACCACTTGCATCGAATTATCCCCTCCGTTGGTAGGGTCATCTTGGCCGACTGCTAAGTCCTGCGATGACCGCTTTCGGCGCCGACGGTAGGCCGTTGCTCGTCAATGCCCTGACTTCCCTGTCCCGCCCTCAACTCTCAGCCCTCACCCCTCAACGAATTGCGAAGCGGCCTTAAGCGGCCCAAAGCGGCCCACCCCCATCCAATAGCCCGAGATAAGCCATAATACCCTGAAATAAGCGGAAACACGGGGCTGTTCGAACTGCTTCTGTTCTGCTCACCGCTCACCGCTTACAGCTCACAATCTGATAGATTGTCAAAGAACCCACTCCGCCATCGCCTTCACTACGGCGATGCGCTGGCACACAAAAATTAATTATCCGCCGTTATCGTGTTTTATTGTGTTTTACTTGTCTCGCCGTAGCCCGGCGGAGGCGGATCGTCCGTTACTCGCCGCCATGCGCCGGATTCCGTCCGCTGACTCGGCCTGGGTCAACTTTGAACCTTGTGCCCGCCCGGAAGATTCTCGGGCCTCGCGCCACATGCCTGTTTTTCAATCCGATTCAAAATATGTAGTTCTCCTCACTCCTTACCATGACCGTCACCGACGCGCCGCAACCATCCACCAAACACATCCAACTGTCAAATCTCAAACCGAAAAAGTCATAAACAAATTGCGCCCTCGGGTAAATTACCGATGCCCGACATGGGGTAAACACCCCATGGTGCGAACCGCGCGCTTTTGCAAGGCTCGTACAAATGCGCGCCAACGGCCAACACATTTCGAAATCATCAACTCCCCGGTCATCACTTCCAAACAAGCTTGTCTTTTGCCCGCCCGTCCGATACGGAAGCCAGGTCATGGGGCGAGTTTTGTATATGCTCGCCATCGTCGTGTGTATATCACGCACCGGCCGCGCCGATGTCGCAGTCCTCACCCACCACAACAACCTCAATCGCACCGGGGCAAATCTCAACGAAACGGTCCTGACCACCAACAACGTCAAGACCGGCACTTTTGGACTGGTATTTTCCCGGGCCGTGGATGACCAAATCTACGCGCAGCCGCTGGTGATGACGAATGTAAATCTCGGCGCCAACGGTTACCACAACCTCGTGCTCGTGGCAACCGTCAACGACTCGGTTTATGCCTTCGACGCCGACAATCCCGCGGTCAATAACGCCTACTGGCACCGGACCTTCCTGGGTGCGGGCGTGGTGCCCCCGTCATCGAGCGATCTGCTGGCCAGCCCCTGCGGCACTTTTTTCAACATCTCCGGGAATTTCGGGATTCTTAGCACACCCGTGATTGATCCGGTGGCGGGAACGATTTATGTGCTGGCGCGCACCAAGGAAACAACCAACTCCGTCACTAATTTCGTCCAGCGGTTGCATGCCCTGGACATCACGACGGGACTCGACCGCAGCAACAGCCCGGTGGTGATTACCGCAACCGTTCCCGGCACCAACAGCGTGGACAGCACAAACGGCGTGGTCACTTTTGATCCCTTCAAGGAGAACCAGCGCTGCGGCTTGGCGCTCGTGAACGGGGTCGTCTATATCTGCTGGGCTTCGCACTGCGACTGGTCTCCCTACCACGGCTGGATGATCGGCTTCAACGCCTCCACGCTGCAGAAAACCTTCGTCTATAACACCACGCCAAACGGTGATGAAGGCGGCATCTGGATGTCGGGCGGCGCTCCCGCGGCGGACACCAACGGGAACATTTACCTTTCCATCGGCAACGGCACGGTCGGCACCGCGATCAATCCGTCGGACACCGTCAACCGCGGCGAGAGTTTTGTGAAGTTTGCGCCCGGCGCGACCAATCTCACCATTGCCAGTTGGTTTACGCCTTACAACTGGCCGGCGCTCGAGTCCAATGATTGGGACCTCGGTTCGGCGGAACTTCTCCTGATTCCCGGCACGAACCTGGCCTTCTCGGGCGGCAAGGGGTCAGTCCTCTATCTCGTAAATCGCGACAACATGGGCGGCTTCAGCACGGCAAACGCCGACACCAACATCATCCAGAGTTTCAGCATCGTTAACAAGCTCTTCGGCGGCCCGGTCTGGTGGGATGGCCCGACCAGTTCTTACGGCTACGTCTGGCCGGTGTCAGACTATCTGCGCCAATACTCCTTCAGCCGCGCAGCGGGCAAATTTTCATCTACGACTCCTTTCGCCGAAAGCCCGGTCACGGCTGCCGTTCCGGGCGGCATACTTTCGATCTCCGCCAACGGCTCGCAACCGGGCACGGGCATCCTTTGGGCGGCGCACAGCACCGGCAGCAGCGCGAACGGGGCGACCGTTCCGGGCATGCTGGAAGCCTACAACGCCGAGAATGTCGGCGCATTGCTGTGGAGCTCCCAGCAGAATTCCGCCCGCGACGCTGTGGGTAATTTTGCCAAGTTCTGTCCGCCCACCGTCGTGAACGGCAAAGTTTATCTGGCCACGTTTTCCAGCAAATTGAATGTCTATGGATTGCTGTCTTCGCCCCAATTGTCCGTCAGCCCAACCAACTTGGGGTTTGGAACAGTCCCCATCGGCCAAACCAATTCGCTCAGTATTCAGGTGGTGAATGCCGGCGGTTCCAACCTGACCGGCACAGTCGCCGTCAGTGCGCCGTTCGCGATTCAAAGCGGCTCTCCTTTCAGCGTGCCAAGCGGCCTGACGGGCATTGTGCAGGTCACCTTCAGCCCGGCCAACAGTGGCAGTTTTAGCAACGGCCTCATCTTTACAAGCAATGGCGGCAACAGCACCAACGTCGTGACCGGCACGGGTTCTGGTTTGCCGCCGGCTCAGCTCTCGGTTTCGCCGACGAGCCTGAACTTTGGAATAGTCGCCGTGGGCAAAACCGTCCACGCCAGTTTTGCCATTACCAATCTGGGCGGCATTGCGATCACCAATGGCACGGCAGTTGTCGGCGCACCCTTCATGATTATTTCCGGCAGTCCATTCACTCTGCCAGGTTTCACCAGCAGCAATGTGGTGGTGGGCTGCACTCCGACTGACACGGACACTTACAGCAACAACGTCACCTTCACCAGCAACGGCGGCAACTCCACCAATGCCGTCACGGGGACGGGGGCCTTGCCGCCCACGGCCAGCTTCAGCGGCACCCCGGCAACGGGCGCATGGCCGCTGCTCGTTCTGTTCACCAATAATTCTTCGGGAACCATCACCAACACATTTTGGAGTTTTGGCGACGGGGCGAACACGAACACGCTCAACAGGAGCGTTACGCATGATTACGGCGCGGCGGGTACAAACACGGTCACGATGACGGTCAGTGGCCCGGTGGGCACGAATACTGAAACTCTCTCCGGCTATATCGTGGTGACTGATCCGCCGCCGGTTTCCCTCAACATCTCATTGTCGGGCAACCAGGTGCAACTGACCTGGCCGCAGGGCACCCTGCAATCAGCCAGCCAGGCCACGGGCGTTTACACTGACACTACCAACGGCAGCCCCTGTTCCGTGACACCATCAAACACCGCGCAATTTTACCGCGTCCGGGTAAGATAACGCGCTGTTTTCCCTGCCTCGGCGTAAAGTTGCTTCCGACTCTTTGAATGCCCGGTTGTCCCCCACCCCGCCTTCCGGCATAATGTCACCGCATGTCTGCAAACCGTCTGGATGCGGCGCTGGTGGAACGCGGCCTGTGCGAGAGCCGCGAGAAGGCCCAGCGCGCCATTATGGCGGGCCAGGTCACCGTAAACGGCCAACGCGCCCGCAAACCCGGCGACCGCGTGCAGCCCCGCGACGAACTCGCGCTTACGGCGGCCGAGAAATTCGTGAGCCGCGGCGGCCACAAGCTGGAACACGCCCTCGAACATTTCAAACTCGACGTCACCGGCAAGACCGCCGTGGATTTGGGCGCGTCCACGGGCGGATTCACCGACTGCCTCTTGCAGCACCACGCGGCCAGGGTTTATGCGGTGGACGTCGGCCATGGCCAGCTCGCCTGGAAACTCCGCCAGGACCCGCGCGTCGTTGTCATGGAAAAGACCAACGCCCGTGACCTTTCCCCGGCCAGCTTTCCCCCGCCCTCTCCGCCCGCCGACCTCGTGGTGATCGATTGCTCCTTCATTTCCCTGACGCGGATTCTTCCCGTTGCGGTTGCATTGTTGCGGAAACCCGGTAGCATCGTCGCGTTGATCAAACCACAGTTTGAAGCCGGCCGGGCCGAAGCGGACAGGGGCAAGGGGGTAATCACCGACCCCGCGATTCATGCCCGGGTGTTGCGCGAAATCGAGGAATTTGTCGCGACCCAGCCCCTCGTCGCGTGGCGCGGCACCACCGAATCCCCGTTGCTCGGCCCCGCCGGCAACCGCGAATTCTTTGCGCTGATCGAAAAAACCGGCGCCTCCCCCGCATGATCCGCCTCAAGGACATCGCGGCGCGGGCGGGCGTGTCCGTCATGACCGTCTCCAAGGTTCTCCGCGACGCGCCGGACATCTCGGAGGCCACCAAGGCGCGCATCAAACTCATCGCCCGTCAGATGGGCTACGTCCCCGATTCCAACGCCCAGTCCCTCCGCACCCGCACCAGCAAATTCCTCGGCGTCATCATTTCCTCCATCACAAATCCCATCTTCGCGCGTGTGTTGCTCGCCATCGAGGAACGCGCGCACGAGCTCGGCTACGAAATCATCCTCGCCCAGACCTTGAACCGCGAGGAGCGCGAGGAATTGTGCATCCGCCGCCTGTTGTCGCGCCGCGTGGACGGCCTGTTCATCTCGCCCGTGTATCGGTTGCGGCCGGACGCGCCCATCTACCAGGTTCTCCAGCAGCGCGGCGTGCCGGTGGTGATTCTCGGCCATGGCGCGCCGTTTTGCCGCCAGTTCGTGAGCGTGGAAACCGACGACATCCTCGCCAGCTATGCCATGACCCAACATCTGCTCGGGTTGGGCCACAAGAAAATTGCGTTCTTTGGCGGGCCGCAATCCGCCCCTTGGTCGCAGGAACGCTTCGAGGGCTACCGGCGCGCGTTGCGCGAGGCGGACCTGGCCGTGCAGGATGAGTTTATTTTTCAGGCCGGCAGCAATATCGAGGACGGGGAAAAGGCCGCCCTCCAGTTCGTCAACGAATCCACGAAGGCAACCGCCATTCAGGCCGCCAACGACCTGATTGCCATCGGCTGCGCAAAAACCTTTCTCGACCAGGGCACCAAAATCCCCGGCGATCTGTCCGTCACGGGCTTCGGCAACATCCTGACGGCCGAGCATTTCCGGGTTCCCCTGACCACCATCCGCCAGCCCAAATACCGCCTCGGCATCGCCGCCGTGGAGTCCATGCTCAAATTGCTACGCGGGGAAAGACCCGCCCCGAAGCGGCTGGCCGCCGAGTTGATTATACGCGACAGCACCGGCGCCCCGCCCGCCGGGGTGTAGCCAAGGTAGGGCGGTGCTGCTGCGCCGCCAAGGGTTCCATTTTCGCCATTTTTTGGCATCGCCAATGCTAAAGTTCTCCCGGTATGAAGCGTGTGCTTTTGGTCATTGGTATGATAACCCTCGTGGGATGTGCCGCCTGGGCCTATGAAGCCTGGAGCGGCTACATCACGACATACCGCATGTCCGCCCACATGGACAAATTGAACGAGGACGAGGACAACCTTTTTTACGCCCTGCAGCAATACAAAGAGCGCATGGGTGCTTATCCCGCAGGCAATAATGCCGATGTGGCCAAGGCCCTTTCCGGCAATAACGCCCGCAGTCTTATCATCTTGGTCGGCCGCCATCAGGACCTCAATGAGAAGGGCGAATTTGTGGATCCCTGGGGCACGCCGCTTCGAATTTACTTCGCGGGCGAGGGCGTCCTCATCCGTTCCGCCGGCCCCAATAAACGTTTTGATGACACCAGTGTCCATAATTCGGACGATATTTATCGTTCGAATTAGGCAGTTTTAGGGACTCGGCAAACCCTTCGTATGATTCCCCCAGTATTCATGCGAATCCTCT
>DATMLG010000327.1:0-4766 GCA_035570675.1 Verrucomicrobiia bacterium
AACGGCAAACCATGCTTGAACCGTCGAGGGCGCGAACCCCATCCGGCCGAGCAGATATTTATCATACAGCCCGCTCACCGCGCCGAGAATGGTTCCGGCCACGAGCCACCAAATCCATTTGTTGCGATGAAAATGTATTCCTTCACCGCGTCCGGCGGCAGACAACAGAATAAAAGAGCCGATGGTCGTGATGATTCCGAGCATTTGCAAAATCGTGGGGCGCTCGGCCAGAAACAGCAGGGCGCCCGCAAGCGTCCAAACCGGCCCGGTGGCCCGCAACGGGGAGGCGATGGAGACCGGCAGATGTTTCACCGCAAAATAGGTGCAGAGCCAGGACGCCGCGACGATGAGCGACTTCAAGGCCAGTTGCGCATGTTGGAAAAGGGTCAGGTGCGGCACGAGCAGCGCGGGCGGGAGAAGGCCCGGTTGAAGGCGTTGCAACTCCAACAATGACAACCAGATTGCCGCGCTGCAGAGGTTCGACAGAAACAGCACCGGAAGCACCGCATTCTCGCGGACGGCGTGCTTGGTGCAAAGGTCGTAGCAGCCCAGGAACAGGGCGGAGGCGAGGGTCGCGGCGATCCAATTCATCAAGGGCGGACATCTTGACGGGCCGGCGACGACAGGCAAGCGCGCAATTTTCAAAGGAAGGAATTGACGCGCACCCAGATTTGTCATCTGATACGCGGTCGTAAAATATGGTTAAAAATGTATAAAGAAGCGCGGAAACAGTTGCGAAGCCGCCGCGAGAGTTTGAGTTTGAATTCATGAACACCGCCGGAAGTCATCGTCCCCGCAACGTGGGTTGGGCACGGGCGGCGGCGTTTCTCTACGGCGACTGGGGCACGAGCAAGGCCTACGTCATCGGCTTCGCCTTCATGGCCGCGCAGTTCGCGTCCTTTCCGATCATCCTCGCAGTTTGCGCTTTCACGGGACTGGTAGGTTACAATTACATCATCGTCTGCCGGCATTTTCCGGACGGCGGCGGGGTGTATTCCTCGGCACGGGAGCAAAGCCGTGTGCTGGCGGTGCTGGGCGCGTTGCTGTTGCTGGCGGATTTCATCGTCACCGCTGCGTTAAGCGGATGGGACGCGATGATTTATTTGGGCGTGCCCCGCGAATACGTGAAGCTGGCCACGCTGGGGTTGATCATGGTCGTCGGCGTGATCAATTACTTCGGCCCAAAACACAGCGGCAGCATTGCCGTGTCTCTCGCCGTGCCGATGGTCTTGGTGGTGATCCTGATCATCTGCCTGAGCCTCCCGCATCTGACCTTTTCGCATCTGCAACATTCGAGCAATTACTTCAGCGGGCAGAACTGGGTGTCATTCGTGAAAGTCATCCTGGCGTTAAGCGGCGTGGAAGCCGTGGCCAATCTCACCGGCGTGCTGAAGCTGGACCGCGGGTCGAGTCTCGATGCTCCAAAAGTCGGCCGCACCGCCGCGAAGGCAATCTCTCCGGTCGCCATCGAAGTGGTATTTGGGACGGCGCTGCTTGGCTGGGCGATGCTGTCGCTGCCGACAACCTACGCGCCAGCCATCGAAAGCCGGCACGAGGACATCCTGAGTTTCCTGGGCGAGCATTACGGCGCACTGGCCTGGGACGGGCATGCCATGCACATGTTCGGATGGTCCGGCGCACAATTCGGCACGTGGCTGGGCTGGCTCATCGGCATCGTGGTGGGGCTGCTGTTGCTGAGCGCCGTCAACACGGCCGTGGGCGCGATGATTGGACTGGGCTACATGCTGGCGCGCGATGGCGAGATGCCACGGTCGTTCACAAAGCTCAATTCACAGGGCGTGCCGTGGGCGCCGTTGTGCATTGCAGTTGCCCTGCCTTTTCTGTTGACCGTTTTCACGGCGGACCTGGATTCGCTGGCAGACATGTACGCAATCGGTGTCGTGGGCGCGATTGCTGTGAACCTGGGTTCGTGCTGGTACAACAAAAAACTGGGGCTGGTCTGGTGGGAACGAACGGTGATGGGCGTCACCTTCCTGGTGCTGTTCGCGGTGGAGATCACCATTGCGCGGACAAAACCGGCGGCGTTGTTTTTTGCGGTATGCGTGCTGGGCATCGGGTTTTCGTTGCGCGCCTATTCGATGAAACGCGCCGGGCTGCGAACGATCACGATGACGAAAGAACTGGCGGCGGTGGTGTCGCCGGAGTTGTGGGCGAGCCTGAAGATTGACATCACCGCCGAGCAATCCATTCTCGTGGCGGCGCGGGGCATCACGCCTGTGCTGCGATTTGCGATGGAGGAAGCGAAGTTCCGGCGCGGCGCTCTCTACGTGCTTTACGTGAAAGAACTGGCGGTGAATCTGCCCGCGCGCCTCGACTCCATGGAACGACCGCGCTGGCAGGACGACCACGGCGCCGCGGCGATCATGTACGGCATGCTGGAAATGGGGCGCGAAAACGGCGTGCAGGTCATGCCGGTGTATTCCATCAGTGACAATCCTTCCATGGCCATTTTGGATCTGTCTGCCACGCTGGGAGTGGATTTGCTCATCCTCGGCGCTTCACAACGCCAGGCGCTGGCCAGCCTGCTTAAAGGCGACATCGTCAGCGAAGTCGCCAAGAACCTGCCCGATAATATTCAGCTCGTGATTCACGGTTGAAGAATCCGGTGCTCGGGTTAACCACGCATCGAGCAAACCGCGCTCGCGTGATTTTTTGCCGGCTTGCCGTCAGCAACCTCCGAACAACCTGTTTCTCGCGGTTTGCGTGACAATGTTTATTGGATATTTATGTGATTTGGTGGCGTATTCAAGCTACTGGATAGCGGCCTTACGCTCCGTTTCGGGCCCGGTCCATGGCACTCGAACATCTCGCCAATCGCTATAAAATAATCGCCAAAATTGCGATTTAGAGGGCATTTTACAGCTTCTTTATTACGTAATAACACATTGAATGTAAGGATTATACAATTCATACATCCGGCTTCAAAAGACCTCCAACTGTATCCGGATCCATCAATTTAGATGGCCAAAAATGAGCAGGGCGATTAATTCGTCGCAGCCGGGACGAAACACCCGCGAAGGGGGTGAAAAATTTATATGCTGTTAATGCCTTGTAATACACGACATCAACGAAACATTAATACTTTTCATGCTCATGGCATTGCGCCTGCTAAACGGCGTGCATGATTAAATTTCTACCAAGTCTCGCTCAACGCACGTGGTGCGCAACGCTGGCGCGCGCATTTTTAATTACGGGTCCCAATAATTCTTCGGGAAGCTGGTGTCGTTCCGTTTTCGGGCGGGATTTTTGCCCGGCGACAATTCCACATTTCCAAACGCACGTCGCCCGCAACCTACAAAGCCCACGCTGAATGAAAAAAGTCGAAGCTATCATCAAGCCGTTCAAACTTGAAGAGGTAAAGGACGCCCTGGCCGAAGTGGGGATTGAAGGGATGACGGTCACCGAGGTCAAGGGATTTGGCCGTCAAAAGGGACACACGGAAATCTATCGGGGAAGCGAATACACGGTGGATTTTCTGCCGAAGATCAAGGTGGAGATCGTGATGGATGACGATGCGGTGGAGCGGGCGCTCGCCGCCATCATCAAGGCCGCCAAGACGGGGAAAATAGGCGACGGCAAGGTATTTGTCACGGAGGTCGGGCAGGCGGTGCGTATCCGCACGGAAGAGAAAGGCGAAAAGGCATTGTGACCGCGCGGAGCAAATCATGAGCTCAATGCATTCGATAAAATCAAAAACCAAAAAACCAATCAGAACCCAATGAAAAAGATCGAAGCCATCATAAGACCATTCAAGCTGGATGAAGTAAAGGCCGCGCTCGACGAAATCGGCGTCACCGGCATGACCGTCATCGAGGTGAAGGGGTTTGGCCGGCAAAAGGGGCATACGGAAGTCCATCGGGGCAGCGAATACGTTGTTGATTTCATGCCCAAAATCAAAGTCGAAGTTGTCGTCGATGATGGCGTCGCTGAATCAGTTGTTGCCACCATCGTTAAAACGGCCCACAGCGGCAAAATCGGGGACGGCAAGGTGTTCATCAGCACATTGGATGAAGCCGTCCGCATTCGCACCGGTGAAAAAGGCTCGAAAGCCCTCTAAAACCCAACCTCAGAAACCATAAACCATATAACAGAACAAACCCAAAGAACGATCCAGCCAAGGAAAAAACAATGAAAAAATTCACCCTTAAAAACTTTCTGCTAAAGATGCAGGATCCCAAGCAGCGCAAATATTTTTACGCGATATTTGGCAGCAAGCTCCTCGGGCTTGCCGCCTGCTTTGCCATCATATTTGCCGTTTCCGCCTTCCTCGGGAGTTCCGGCAGCAAGGCCCACGCGCAAGATGCCACGACAAACGCAATGGCCGGGACCAACGCGGCACCGGCAATGACCGGAACAAATACACCCGCGGCGGCGACCCCGGCGCCCGCTCCGCCGGATCCGCCATACTGCAGCCCGATCAATACCATGTGGGTGCTGGTCACCGCCTTCCTGGTCTTCTTCATGCAGGCGGGATTCATGTTCCTTGAGGCAGGTTTCGCGCGGGAGCGGGAAACAATCAACGTGCTCCTCGAAGGCATCGTGGACACGTGTCTCTGCGGAATTCTGTTCTATCTCTGGGGGTTCGCCTGGATGTTCGGCCACGGCAGCGGCATCATTGGCTGGGGCGACGGCGCCGGACACAGCTGGTATTGCCTGCAAAACCTTCCCGACACCTATGAATCAACCGGTGTCGCGACACTGGCGTTCTTCCTGTTCCAATTCGCCTTCGCCGACACCTGCTCGAC
>DATMLG010000328.1:0-10024 GCA_035570675.1 Verrucomicrobiia bacterium
TGTCTTCGGTCACCTCGGTCAACTTCTTGTGATGCTCCTGCATGGTGGCCGTGCGCTCCGCCTCGGTGGCGAGGCGCAGATCGTCCAGCTGCTGGCGCAGTTGATTCATGCTTTCAGACCATGCCTTCTGGCGCGTCTGAATCTGGCGTTCGATCTCCGCCTGGTGCGAATCGCGCAGGGCGTCCTTCTCCGCCACGGCGCGATTGAGCGAATCAGTCATGGCGGCAAGCTTGGTGTTCCACGTGTCTTCCATCCCCTGCAATTGCGCGGCATGATCTTCCTCCAGCGTCTTCAATCGCGCGGCGTGCTCTTCTTCCTTCCGGATCATCTGGGCTTCGCGAAAGGCATCCGCGGCGCACAGGGCCTCCTGAGTTTCGTGTGCCGCCAGGTCCTTCTCCGCCTGCGCCTGGGCCGCGGTAGCCTTGGCCGTGGTCAGGGCCTTGTCGCGCGTGATGATGCCGGCGGTCGCCTCGCGGGCGATGCGTTCGGCGCGCAAAATCTTTTGACGACCGGCGCGGATGTAGAGCCAGTGCAGGCGGCGGCCTAGGAAGCCGAGGCGATAATTGGGGCGTTTCTGCTCAGGCTGGAAAACGGTGGAGAAACCAATTTCAACCATCAACGTCGGCAGGAAGGCCACGATGAAGGCCAGCACGGGATAAACCCAGATGCGGACCATGCTGATCTGGTCGGTCAAAATGTCGCCGCGTTCCTTGGCGGTGGCCTTGATGGACATGGGACGCTCGCCCTTGATCAGGCCGCGGATGATTTCCACCGTGGTGGCGATGCGGTGCACCTGGGTGGTCCGGATGGCGGCTTCACGCGCCTCGTAAAAACCTTCCGCCCGCTTCTGGGCCGCATCGAGTTCGGTGCGGATACCGTCAACTTTATCAGCGGACACCGCCAGGTCTGCGTCCATCTGTTCCCGTTCCGCCTTGGACTGCGCCGCCAGCGCGGCGGCGGCGGCGGTCAACTTGTCGCGTTCACGGTCAGATTCCTCGCGTTTCGTGGTGGACCGGCTGTCGAATTCATCCCGAAGTTTCCGGGCATCATCCTCCACCTGGGCGACGCGGTCGCGGCGTTTGCTGTTGACGGCCACCAATTCGGCCTCCTTCTCCTTGATCTGGGATTCAATGTCCGAGGCCAGCGATGATTTCAGGACCGTGTTGGACTCGCGGGTGGGCGGCACACCGGGATCAACGGGCTCCGTCATCAACTGACGCTTGATAAAGTTGGCGTTGTCGTACTCCGCCTTCGCCTTGTCGTAGGCCGTCTTCTTGTTGGTGTAGTCGGCCATCTTCGCCTTGTAGTCATTGTCAATGCGGGCCTCCTCGGCGTTCCATTTGGTGTCGCGGGTCAGTTCGGTTTCGCGGCGCGCGCGCAGATCGGCGATGGTCTGGGTGAGTTGCGCGGTGTCGGCGTTGAACTGCTGGATCATGGTGGCTTCGCGCTCATCCACGTCGGCGAGCTGTTTCTTTTGATAATCCGTCAGGTTGATGGCGTCCTGGCGCGCGGCCTCGTTGCGTTTGATGGCGTCGTCAAGGTCGGCCTTGGCCTTGGCCTGTTTGGCGTCCAGTTCGGCGAGCTTTTGTTCGCGGTTGTTTTTCTTGTCTTCGATGGCCGCAAGCTGGCCGCTGAGCTGGGAGACTTTTTCCTCCTCGGCGGTCGCCTTCTCGAGCATCTGGGTGGCGGGTGTCAGGGCGACGCCCATTTCATAGACCGCCATGTCCTTGACCAGTTGGAAGGTCAGCAGGCAGATCAGCGGCAGCCCGAACACCACCATCAGGGCCTTTTGCCAGCCCTGGCGCGAGGCGGTCCAGATGGCGAGGGGCAGCTTGAGCAACTCCACCGCGAGGATGGTGGCGCCAATGGGGCCGATGCCGAAGAAAGTGACGCCCATGCCCTGGGGCACGCAGACGACCTTCTGGTATTTCCACCCGGTGGCCAAAATCACGAACTCCGTCACCGTCGCCATGCAGAGCAGCGGGAGCGTCAAATAGGAAATTTTTTTGCCCTTCAACTGCTGCCACGGTGAGAACGAGGCGGCCGACAGGAAGGAACCTTGCGGGTTTTCGGATTGTGAATTTTTCATAATCTTTCTGCGGAAAAGCTGTTGGTTAAAGCCGAAGCCAACCAAGCAGCTTGCACGCCAGCGCGCCGGGGAAAGTGGGTTGAAGATTTTGCCAAGCTTGAGGTGACGGCGAAAAAATGCGGCGGCTCGCGAGTGTTAAAGAGGTTTAATTTTGAAGGCAGAACTGACTTCTTGAATTGTACACACAGAGTTGACTCGCGCCCAAATTCAATACACATGAATTGGCGATGAACGGACTTGTTTTGCAGCGTGAATCGTCTGCGGGAGGCGCGCGTCTTTCTTATATGGGCGGAAAGGTTAAGGAAATTTCATATTTCATTCCGCCGATGCGTTGCAAAGTTAAATGGTTAAATCGTTACAACGGCAGGGCGGGTAGCGCGTGTTTCGATGGGCCGTACAGTTTAGCCTTTAGGTTTGAGGCGCGAGGGCTTAATAGTAGCGCGATGGCGCTGATGCCGTATCTGGCCTGGGCGGGATTGCTGATTTTTGCCGGCATGAGTTTTTTCTTCGCGCTGGCGGAGTCGGCGCTGTTTTCACTGGGCAAATGGCAGGTGCGGCAGTTGTCGGAGCGGGTGCCGGTGTCGGGGGTTTTGGTGGAACGGCTGCTGACGGAGCCGGAGCATCTGCTGGCGACGATTGTGCTGGGCAACACGGTGGCGAACGCATCCATCGTGGCGATCTCGCTGTGGTCGGCGTGGGACCACTGGATGTTGATTTTCATGGTGCCTTCGCTGTTTGTGCTGTTGCTGGTGGGTTGCGAAATGATTCCCAAGACACTGGCGGTGCGCGCGCCGGAATTATGGGCGTTGCGGGTGGCGGGGCCGATGTATTTTCTCCAGGGATTCACGGGACCATTGCACCGGCTGGCGCGGCAGATTGACGCCTTCATCCTGAACGTGCTGGTGCCGAAGTCGGTGAAACCGCTGGCGGCGATCTCGGACGGGGAATACCACGAGTTGATTGAGCTGGCGTATCAGCAGGGGACGCTGGCGGGGTCGGAGAAGGAAATCATTCTGCAAATCATCGGGCTGGACCGGCAGACGGCGAAGGACGTGATGCGGCCGCGCTCGCGGATGAACGCGATCCCGGATGATTTGCCGGTGGAGGAAATGCTGGCGGCGGCTCGCAAGCTGCGTCACAGCCGGTTGCCGATGTACGACGAGACCCCGGACACAATTGTGGGCGTGTTAAACGCGCGGGCGTTGTTGATGGACCCGAAGATGGATCTGGCGGACGCGATTGAGTTTCCGTCGTTCGTGCCGGAGAGCATGAACCTGATGCACTTGCTGAAGAGCTTGCAGCGGCAGCAGCGCGGGCTGGCGATTGTGCTGGATGAATTCGGCGGGACGGCGGGCATCGTGACGATGCAGGACATCCTGGAGCAGATGGTGGGGAAGATTCGCGGCGAGGGCGAGGCGGAGGGTTTTGTGATGGAGAAACTGGCGGAAGGTTCGTGGCGGGTGAACGGGACGATGCGGCTGGAGGATTTTCGGCGCGAATGCCCGCAACTGGGCGCGGCGGAGGAAGTGGACACGATGGGCGGCCTGCTGGTGAAGGAATTCGAAACGGTGCCGACCGTGGGCGAGAGCGTGGTGTTCCGGGGGTTGAAACTGACGGCGCTGGCCGGGGATGAGCGGCGCGTGCGCGAACTGCGGGTGGACGTGGTGAGGAGATGAAGAGAAGGATTATGAGAATGTTTAAGATCAGAATTAAGAGAGGGGACGAGGAAGGTTCGCCCTCACCCCGGCCCTCTCCCCCAGGAGAGGGAGAAACGATTTCAGCGACGGTTGCATGGCTTGTGGAGCGGTTGTTTAGGATTAAGAGAGGGACGGTTGAATAGGACATGAACCAGATTCTCATAACGACGCTGGTGATTTTAGCCTGCATGGGACTGTCGTTCCTGTTTTCGGGGATGGAGGCGGGGGTGTTGGCATTGAGCCGGCTGCGGGTGCGGCAGTTGATGCGGACGGGGAACCGGCGGGCGGTGATTTTGCACGGGTATTTGGAGAAGCCGGAGGATTTTTTGTGGACGATCCTGGTGGGCAACACGCTGGCGAACCTTGCGGCGGTGGGCCTGCTGGCGGTGCTGTTGCATCAATGGCTGGGGAACTGGCCGGTGCTGCTGACGGTGAGTTTTCTGGCGGTGATGTTTTTGTTTTATGCGCTATGCGAACTGCTGCCGAAGATGTTGTTCCGGATGTTCCCGAACCGGCTCTGCCTGGGCGTGGCCGGGCCGTTCCGGTTCATTCACCTGGTGCTGTCGCCGCTGGTGTTGTTCATGACGAGGTTGTCGCGGGGGCTGCTGCATTGGACGGGCGGAAAGACGTTCACGGGAAACTTGTTCGGGAGCCGCGAGGAGATGCGGTTGTTCATGCAGGAATCGGCGCAGGGATTGACATCGGAGGAACGCATGCTGATCAACCGGGTGCTGGATTTGCAGAACATCACGGTGCGCAACGTGATGATCCCGATGGAGCAGGTGGCGACCGTGACGATGCAGACGCCGATGGGCGACGCGCTCAAGGTTTCACAGGAACGGAATGTGTACCAACTGCCGGTGTGGCGCGGCGAGAGCGGCGCAATGCGGATCGCGGGACTGATGAGCCTGAGGGCGGTGTTGTATCAGGCGGAACTGGACCCGAGCCGGACGGCGGGGGATTACGTGAAGCCGGCATTTTTTCTGGACGAGGAGACGCGGCTGGAGGAGGCGTTGAAGCGGATGCAGCGCGGTGGCCAGCGGCTGGCGATTGTGCTGGGGCGGGACCAGCGCGAGGTGGGGATTGTAAGTTTGCAGGACATATTGAAGGTCATTTTTGGCGAGGTGAAATTGTAGCATGGATTCGTTGTTCTCCAATTTGTGGAAGCTGCTGGGCGTGCTGGGCCTGGTGCTGGTGAACGGTTTTTTCGTGGCGGCGGAGCTGGCGCTGGTGCGGATTCGCGAAACACAGATTGAAACGCTGGTGCTCAAGGGGCACCGGCGGGCGCGCATCGTGTGGCGGCTGATCAAGAACCTGGATGCAACCATCGGCGCGATACAATTCGGCATCACGCTGGCGAGCCTGGGGCTTGGTGTGCTGGTGGAACCGGTGTTTGAGGCGTTGCTGGCGCCGGCGTTCAACGGGCTGGGTGTGATTTCGCCGGCGGTGCGGCACACGGTGGCCATCATGACGGGTTTCATTGTGAATTGTTTTCTGCTGGTGGTGGTGGGCGAACTGGGGCCGAAGGCGATTGCCATCCGGAAGACGCTGCCGGTGGCGTTGTGGACGGCGCAACCGCTGTCATGGTTCGCGACCGTGGCGACGCCCTTTGTGTGGGTGCTGAACCATTCGGCGCAATGGCTGTTGCGGCAGGCGGGCATCCAGACGGCAAGCGAGGCGGAGCGATCGCATTCGGACGAGGAATTGCGGCTGCTGATTTCGGTGTCCCAGGCGCGCGCGGGCGCGAGCGGTTTCGGGCGGGACATTGTGCTGAACGCGCTGGATTTCCGGGGGCGGATTGTGCGCGAGGTAATGCGGCCGCGGCAGGAAATCATCGCACTGGACACGGACGCAAGCATCGGCGAATGCCTGGAGCTGGCCGAGAAGACGAGGTATTCGCGCTTTCCTTTGTGCACGGGGGGCAATCTGGACAAGACGCTGGGGGTCGTGCACATCAAGGATTTGTTTGCGTTGCGTGACAAGGCGCGGACGGGTGCGGACCTGGCGCCTGTGCTGCGAAAGCTGATTTACGCGCCGGAAACCGCGCGGCTGGAGAAGCTGCTGCAATTGTTCCTGGAGCGGAAATTGCATTGCGCGATGATCGTGGATGAGTATGGCGGCACGGTGGGGATGTTGACGCTGGAAAATATTCTGGAGGAACTGGTGGGGCAGATTCAGGATGAGTTTGACCAGGAGAAACCGCTGTTGATCAGGATGGGGCCGCGGACGTGGGAGGTGGCGGGCGCGCTGCCGTTGCATGAGCTGGCGGAAGTGGTCGGGGAGCCGCTGACGGAGGAGGGAATCAGCACGGTGAGCGGCTGGGTGACGCACCGGCTGGGGGGATTTCCGAAGGCGGGGGACATGGTGCTGCTGGGACTGGGGGCGTACGAATTGCGGGTTGAGGAAATGGACAGCATGCGGGTAGCAAAGCTGAAGCTGACGAAGCTGCCGGGCGCCGGGGAAACGGAGTTTATGAAGAAATCAGGAGGCAAGGAGGACAAGAAGGGAAAAGATTTATAAGGAAACCAGGAAGGGATGTTCGAATTGGGGATTTGCTTAACGGCGGGGTCTGTTGAACATTAGGGAGGCGGGCAATTATTTGAAAGAGCGGAAGGGCATGAATTATCTGCCGATTGAGAATTACGGGGCGATTGGCGATCTGAACACGATCGCGCTGGTCAGCCTGGAGGGTTCGGTTGATTTCATGTGTTTTCCACGTTTCGACTCGCCCTCGATTTTCGCGGCGCTGCTGGACAGCGAGCGGGGCGGGCATTTCAAAATCTCGCCGGTATCGGGGGACTTCAAATACCGGCAGCATTATCTTCCGGACACCAATATTTTGTTGAGCCGGTTTCTCGGCAGCGATGGCGTGGCGGTGATTTCGGACTTCATGCCGGTGCAACACCTGGGGCACCGGCACAACCTGGTGCGCCGCGTGAAGGTGGTGCGGGGCGAGATGCGTTTCCGGATGACATGCGCGCCGGCGTTCGATTATGGCCGCCGCAAGCACACGGTGACGGGGAAAACCAACGAACACATATTTGCGCCCGATCAGGGCAAGCAGCCGGCGTTGCGTTTGCGCAGCAGCGTTCCGGCACGGGTGAAAAATGGCGCGGTGACGGCGGAATTCAAATTGCGCACCGGGGAAACGGCGTCGTTTGTCCTGGAGGAGGCGGTGCCCGGCGAAGAGTCGCCCTCGGCGAATGCGGATTACGTCTCTGATGCTTTCAAGGAGACGATGAATTACTGGCAGTCGTGGATCGGTCGCTCGAATTACCGGGGGCGCTGGCGGGAAATGGTGAACCGCTCGGCGCTGACGCTGAAGCTGCTGACGTACCGGCCGGCGGGTTCGATGGTGGCGGCGCCGACCTTTGGTCTGCCGGAAAGCATCGGCGGCGAGCGCAACTGGGATTATCGCTACACCTGGGTGCGCGACGCGTCGTTCACGCTTTATGCGCTGATGCGGCTGGGTTACACGGAGGAAGCGACGGCGTTCCTGGGGTGGATCGAGCAACGCTGCGGCGAGTTGCATCGGGGCCGGCCATTGCAGGTGATGTACCGCGTGGACGGCAGCCGCGATTTGAAGGAGACGGTGCTGAAAAATTTCCGGGGTTATCAAGACAGCCAGCCGGTGCGCATCGGCAATGCGGCGAGCGGGCAACTACAGCTTGATATCTACGGCGAGTTGCTGGATTCGGTGCATATCTACGACAAGCATGGCGTGCCGATTTCGTACGATTTTTGGATGAATCTCACGAAACTGATTGAATGGGTGTGCCGGAACTGGCGCCGGCCGGACGAGGGGATCTGGGAGGGGCGCGCCGGGCCGCAGCCGTTTCTTTATTCGCGAGTGCTGTGCTGGGTGGCGCTGGACCGGGGGATACAACTGGCGCGACGACGTTCCTTTCCCGCTCCGCTGGTGCGCTGGCTGCGGATTCGCGATGAAATTTACCGCGACATTTACCATCATTTCTGGAACCCCAGGTTGAAATCATTCGTGCAATATCGCGGGGCGAAGACGGTGGACGCGTCATCGTTGCTGATGCCGCTGGTGAAATTCATCAGCCCGAGCGACCCGCGCTGGCGCTCGACGCTGGCGGCGATTGGAAACACGCTGGTGGAGGATTCGCTGGTGTTTCGATACCGGCCGGCGAAGGCCGCGCCGGACGGTTTGCGGGGAAACGAGGGGACGTTTTCCATGTGCTCGTTCTGGTATGTGGAATGCCTGGCGCGGGCGGGGGACGTGAAGCTGGCGCGGTTCATCTTTGAAAAGGCGCTGGGATACGCGAACCACCTGGGTCTTTACGCGGAACAACTGGGGCCGTGCGGGGAGCATCTGGGGAATTTTCCGCAGGCGTTGCCGCATATTGCATTAATCAGCGCCGCATGGACGCTGGACCGGCGGTTGTCGCAGAAGGAAGAGGGCGAAGCGAGCAGATGAGGAGGTGAGTAAAAGGCCGAAAGGAGGAAGAAAATAGTTTGCAGACCGCACTTGACATGCAACCTTTTGGTTGCATATTGTATGCGTGATGAATGCAGTGTTCAAGGCGCTGGCGGATGAGAGCCGTCGCAAGCTGCTGGATGAGTTGCGCAAGAGCAACGGGCAGACGCTGACGCAACTGTGCCGGCACCTGGACGTGACGCGGCAGGCGGTCACGAAGCACCTGGGATTGCTGGAGGCGGCGAACCTGGTGACGACCGTGTGGCAGGGGCGCGAAAAACTGCATTTTCTGAATCCAACGCCGTTGCACGAGATCTACGAGCGCTGGATTGGCAAGTACGAAGGCCATCGCCTGCAGGCGTTGAGCGATTTGAAAAAGGGTCTCGAGAAAAACAACAATACGAAAGGTTAGACGCATGAAAAATCCGAAGCAGGTTTACACAACATTCATTCGTTCCACGCCGAAGAAGACGTGGGAGGCCATCACCAAACCGGAATTCACCCGTCAATATTGGGGCGGGATCGGGAACGTTTCCGGCTGGAAAAAGGGCTCAAAATGGGATCACCTCGCGCCAAATAACGAAGTCTGGGTCACGGGGAATGTCGTCGAGAGCGCACCGCCAAAACGGCTGGTGTTGACATGGGCCGATCCTGACAAGCTCAAGGACAAATCGCGGGTGACTTTTGAAATCGAGGTGATGGAAGACATGGTTTGTCTCACCGTGACGCACGACCGCTTCAAGACCGGCTCGGACATGGCCGGCAAGGTTGCGTTCGGCTGGCCGCGCGTGTTGTCCAGCATGAAATCGTTCCTCGAAACAGGGAAGGGCCTGAACATCTTCTGCGGCGCCGATTGAATCACCCAATCAAAAACAAGAGGACAGCATTATGAGCGAGCAAAAAATTGAATTTGTTTACGCGACGTTCATCCGGACGACGCCGGAAAAATTGTGGGAAGCGCTGACGAACGGCGACTTCAGTGAGAAATACTGGACGGGCTTCCGTTTCGAAGCAGAGCTGAAGGCGGGCGGCAAGATGCGGATTCTCCCGCCGAAGGGCATGGAAGAACATGGCGACCACGCCGGTGAGGTTTTGGTTTGCGAGCCGGGTCGCAAGCTGGTTTACACATGGAATCAAAAAGACAAACCGGAAGTCGCCAAGAAGCGTGACAGCCTTTCGCGAGTCACGTATGAAATCACGCCGATGGGCCAGCAGGTGAAGCTGCGGGTGATTCACGAGAACCTGCTGCCGGAGGACGTGGAGAAGGACCCGAGCACGTTCCGGGGCATCAACAACGGCTGGCCGGCGGTCATGAGCAGTCTCAAGAGTTTGCTGGAGACGGGCGAAGCGATTGCATTCTTCTCCGACTGCGCAAAAAAATGAGGTAGGCGGAGCCTGCGCCCCATACGAGGAGGGTGCAGGTGCTGGGCGAGCGGGATCGAAAGCGCGCTGGCTGACAATGGGCGCGACCCATTCCGGTGATTGCGTCCGGTCTGTCCGGTGCAACATGGCACACCGGAAAAGAAGTTGGGTTCTCCGGAAACAGGGTGTAGTTTGGAGCGCCCGAATGGCCAATCATGAAATTGACGGAAGCTGAAGTTATCCGTGTCATACGCGAGCACCTGGAAGGACAATTTCCCAAGACCTGCTCCGTTTGCAAGCGGTCGTATGGCAGCTTTCGCGAATTCCTGCTCATTACCAAGCCCGTGGGCTCAACCATCTCACACGACGCCGAGTTGAACGATTGGAATCCTGTGGTGCCACTGGGTACTGCGATGTACGTCAACTGCCCGTGCG
>DATMLG010000329.1:0-5314 GCA_035570675.1 Verrucomicrobiia bacterium
CCGCCCCCGCCCACGATCCGCCCGCGTCACGCCGCCGCGCCGCTGAACCTCTTGTTTGTCGGCAATTGCGTCGCCACTCGGTCTATGCCGCTGGTATTTGAGGCATTGAAACGGTTGCCCGCCCTGCCCTGGCAATTGACCGTGGTCGGCGGCGGTGCCGCCTTGGCGGATTGGAAATCCCTTGTCACCACGAACGGTTTGACCAGCAGGGTGATCTTCACCGGCGCCGTGCCCCGCACAGAATTATCGGGGTATTACGAGCGCGCCGATGTGTTTGTCTTTCCGGCGCTGCGTGATTCCGGCGGCTCAGGATTGCTCGAGGCCATGTCGTTTGGACTGCCGGTGGTCTGTTGCGATTGCGGCGGCCCGGCGGAAATGGTGGACGAAAATTCGGGTGTAAAAGTGCCGGTGACCAATCCTGAGGCGGCGATTTCCGGATTTGTCGCGGCGTTCCAGAAATTGCATGAGCAGCCGGCCTGGCGCACGGCGTTGGGTGGGAACGCTTACCGTCGGGTGCAGGAGGAATTTTCCTGGGACAAAAAGCGCACAGTTTTGGAGGCCGCCTATGCACGCTGCCTGGGCACGAGCCGGTAACCGATGGTGGTGTTGATGCGCGGAGCGCCGCGTCCCAGCAACCGCGTCATCACCTTGTCAAAATAAATACCAGAGCGATGCCTCGCCGGCATGACCGGTGGTTTGTTCCGGCCGGGGGCAAGACCTGTGCGCTCGGATACCAGCGCAATCAGGGATTCAACGCCGCCGGATTCAAGCAACGTCGGGAAATTTATCGTCACCGGCGAGAATGGCCCCCAGAATGCGTCGAAGCGGCGTTCGATTTCCGCAAATTCTTCCGCGGTGAAGTTCTCCCCCCATTTGGCCAGCGACTTGCGGATTTCCGCCGCCGGCCGGCGGGGCATCAGGATCAGCGCGCGGGCGGCCACCGATTTGAGCGCGGACAAGTAAGGCCCTCCCAGCTCAACCTGCGGGTAATGCGTCTTGATGGTGATGCCGTTGACCGTTGCAAACGGCTCCGGAGGCCGCCCCGCACGCTCGCAGGCGTCAAAATCCACAAACAGCGGCCGCCGGCGCAATGCGGGGAAATTATTGAAAAGCGCGTCCAGCAGCAGGTGTGTGCCGGAGCGCATCAGCGATGGGACGATGATGAGGGGGCCGTCGCCTGGAACCAATGGCGCGGGGGGGCACGTGGTTCTCCGTGTGTCGTGGGGCAGAAGGCGCGTTCCAAAAAGTCGCATGGTCTCACGAACCGAGTGGAACACGAACGCAGGCGGAGAAATCTCCAAGTCGCCGCGGGCTGGGACCGGTTCGACAATCGCGGTTCGCATGGTAGTTTGCCGCCGGGAACTTACACAATCCGCGGCACGAACCGCAATCACCAATCAGACCGGCCCCATCAAAAATTTAAGCGGGCTGCGTGAGGACCTCTGGACAAACTTCTGCCTGGGGAAATTGCAAGAAAACCTGAAACCTTGCATTGTTTGCTACTTCCGCATCCCGTTTGCCGGTCCTCAAACGGGATGCGGAATTTTAAGGCGGCCTTCATAAATGTCGAGCACAAATTCTAAATCGAGATGATCGTCTCCTTGTCCTGAAATTGCAAATAATCCAGGATCCGTGCGACAGATTCGGAGGCTGAAAGTTTGTCCGTGTGCAATTCCATTTCCGGCTGCTCCGGCGCCTCGTACGGCGCGGAAACTCCGGTGAAATCCTTGATCAGATTCGCGCGCGCCTTCACATAGAGACCCTTTGGATCGCGTTGCTCGCACACCTCGATGGGTGCGTTGACGTAAACTTCGACAAATTGCCCCGGCTCAACCATCTTACGCACCAGTTCGCGGTCCGAACGATACGGCGAAATGAATGCGGTCACACAAATGATCCCTGCATCGGCAAACAACTTCGCCACCTCGCCGACGCGCCGGATGTTCTCCTTGCGGTCCTTCGGCGAAAACGCGAGATCCGAACAAAGCCCGTGCCGGATCTTGTCGCCATCGAGCACGTAAGCATGCTTGCCCAAGTTGAACAGTTCGCGTTCCAGATCATTTGCGATGGTGGATTTTCCGGAGCCCGAAAGACCGGTCAGCCAGACCACGCGACCAGCATGGCCGTTGCGCAACGCGCGTTGCTGGCCGGTGACCTTGCCGTGGCTCCAGTAAATGTTGTCGCTCTTGTGCAGGCGGTCCGCGGTGCGTTTGGGATAATCGTCATCGGCCACGATGCCGCCGCCCGCGACTTCAAATCCGTCCACAATCACGAACCGGCCCGTCGGAATGATTTCCGAATGCGCGTCGAAGGCCACGGGCCGCTTGGTCCGGATGGTCAACTCTGCCACCTCATGGCGGCCGACAAAAATTTCGTTGTGCGCGCGGGAAATCGTTTCGAGTGTGGAAGCATCAATCACTTTCTCGATGGATTCAATGCCGCATTCCGCCTCCTGCGTGGCGAGCTTGAGCTTGTAGGTTTTGCCCTTCGCAAACGGCTGGCGGCCCAGCCAGAAAAGTTTTGCCTTGAACCGGCTCAATTCATACGGCGGCGAGGTTTCCACCGCCGCGACCGCGCCGCGCTCGACAAAGACCTGCTCAGTAAGCGTGATGCCGATTGATTCGCCCGCGCCGGCACTGTCGCTCGTCGGGGCGTTCCAGCGTTCGATGGATTTCACCGTGCTCGACTTGTTGCCGGGGCTGAACAAGAGGCGGTCGCCGACCTTGAGCGTCCCGGCCTCAACCCGCCCCGCAAGAATGCGGCGGTCGTCGAACCGGTAGATGTCCTGAATCGGGAAACGAAGCGGCTGGTTATCCGGCCGGTCGGTAACATTGAAATCATCCAGCGCGGCAAGCACCGTCGGCCCGCGCCACCACGGCATGTTCTTGCTAAGGGAGGCAATGTTGTCGCCGTTCTTGGCGGACATGGGTATGAAGATCTTCGGCTCCACGCCGATGCTTTTCAGAAACGCGCGATAATCAGCCTCGATTTGTTCGAAGCGCGCATGCGAGTATCCCTGCAAATCCATCTTGTTTACCAAGACCGCAATCTGCCGGATGCCCAGAAGATTGAGCAGATAACCATGCCGGCGCGATTGCTCCTGGATGCCTTCGTTGGCATCAATCAGCAGCAGCGCGGCCTCGGCGTTTGCCGCGCCGGTAATCATATTCTTGAGGAATTCCTTGTGGCCCGGCGCATCAATGATGACGTACTGCCGCTTCTTTGTTGAAAACCAGATTTGCGCGGTGTCAATCGTGATGTTCTGGTCGCGCTCCGATTGCAAGGCGTCCATCAGGTTTGCCCATTCAAAGGGCACACCACGGCGCTCGGCAATTTTTTGGAGCTGCTCCAATTTGCCCTCGGGCAGCGAACCGGTGTCGTGAAACAATCGGCCCACGAAGGTGGATTTTCCGTGATCCACATGACCGACAATGACGATTTTTAACTGTTCAGATGGCGCGTTCACAAATGGAATTACATGTAGCCGTCGCGGCGGAGTTTTTCGAAGGCGTCCTCGCTCTCCTTGTCCTGGGCGCGACCGGAACGCTCGGAGGTTTTTGTATGCCGGAGTTCTTCGATGATTTCGCGGACGTTCTTCGCGTTGGATTTGATGGGGAACGTGCAGGGAGCGCATCCGAGGCTGCGATACCGCTCGCCCTTCGCATTGGCAAAATAGAGCGGAATCACGGGAATGTTCTCGCGCTCGATGTATTCCCAGATGTTCAACTCCGTCCAATGCAGCAGCGGATGGATGCGGATGTGCGTGCCCTTGTCAAAATCCGTCTTGAACTGGTCCCACAATTCCGGCGGCTGATCCTCGACGTTCCATTCCATGTTTTTGTCGCGCGGGCTGAAGTAACGCTCCTTGGCGCGCGTCGGTTCTTCATCGCGGCGCACGCCGACAATGACGCCGGTGAAATGATGTTTGTCGAGCACCTGCTTCAGGCCGTCCTTCTTCAGCGTGCCGCAGCATTCCACGCGGGTGGCCCTGCCGTTCGGAAAGGTCACACCGCTCTGGAGAACTTCCTCGTTCTTACCCACAACCAGTTTCAGTTTCCATTCCTTCACGACCCGGTCGCGGTATTCGATCATGGACGGAATCTTGTAGGTGGTGTCCACATGGACGAGCGGAAAAGGGACATGGCCGAGAAACGCCTTGCGCGCCAGCCACAAGAGCACGGTGGAGTCCTTGCCGATGCTCCAGAGCATGGCGAGATTTTCAAACTTGTTGAAAGCCTCGCGCATGATGTAAACGCTCTGGTTCTCCAGTTTTGAGAGGTAGTCCATGGTTTTAAATCTGAAAATCCGCCTTCTTGGAAAGGAAGGTGTGGATGCCGCACTCGACCTTGTTGAACCCCGTCCAACGGCCGGCGCGCTCGTTTTCGCCGCTGCCAGTCTTTCCGGTGCAGGGCTGGCAACCGATGGAACGATAGCCCTGATCATGCAGCGGATTGTAGGGAATCTTGTGATCGTGAATGTATTTCCAAACCGCCTCGCGCGTCCATGCCGCCATCGGATTGAGCTTCACGATGTCGCGCCCGGTCGCCTCGTCAAAAGCGTAAATCTCCACGATGCCGGTCTCCGCGCGCGAGTCCGACTGCTGACGTCGCAGGCCGGTGATCCAGCAATCCAGTTCGCCCAGCTTGCCCTGCAGCGGCATCACTTTGCGCATGGTGCAGCAAAGATCGGGATCCCGCTTCCATAACTCCGGTCCCTGCGCCTCGGCCTGTTGCTCCACCGTCAGGTCGGGAACGAGCGATTCGATTTGCAGGCCAAAAAAATCTTCCAGCCGTTTTTTGAGTTCCAGGGTTTCCTTGAACAACAGGCCGGTGTCGAGCGTGAAGACCGGAAATTGAATTCCCGCCTGTTTGGCCAGGTGGATCATCACCAGACCCGCGCCCTGATAGCTGGTTCCAATGGCCGCCCGCTTCCCAAAGCGTTCCCAGGCCCAGCGAAGAATGTCCTCCGTAGGCGCGCCGTCAAACCGCGCGTTCAGCGACTTCGCTTCGCGCGGCGAGATCGTGGCCGGAGGCGATGTCGCGCCGGGGGCTTTCGCTTCGGAAGAATTCATGGTTGGTGAAGGCCGGCCATCAATTGGCAGCCGGCGCGTTCTCCTTCCACAACACCCGGGCGCAAAAATCGCCGAAGCGTTCATCCGCCGTGCGTTCGCGGGCAAACCGGGCAAAAACCGGTCGAAGCTCGGTGATGATGTCTTCCGCTTTCACGCTGTCCCAGTGGGCGCGGTTCAGGCGCGTGCTGGATTCGTTGCCGCCGACGCAAATCTGGTATTTGCCGGGCCCCTTGCCGATGAATC